>JAOPYS010000324.1 GCA_025964465.1 Thermoleophilia bacterium | reverse complement strand
GCGGTGGTCGTAGGTCGAGGTCATGGTCATGACCTTGCCGACGCCCAGCTCCGCGATGCGCTCCTTGGGCAGGTGCGAGAACTCGGCCGGGATGGCGATGGAGCCGGTGGCGATGATCGCCGCCTGGCCCTTCATGAGCCGCGGCACGCTGGCCACGGTGCCGAGGCCGCCCGGGTTGGTGAGCGTGAAGGTGGTGCCGAGCATGTCCTCGAGCCCGAGCTTGCCCGTGCGCGACTTGGCGACGAGCGCGTCGTAGGCGTCGAAGAACCCGACGGGGCCGAGCGTGTCGGCCGCCTGCACGCACGGCACCATCAGGCCGCGTGAGCCATCGGGCTTCTCCACGTCGACCGCGAGACCGAAGTTCACGTGCTCGTGCGGGATGCGGTACGGCTTGCCGTTGATCTCCTCGAAGGTGTGCCCCATGACGGGCACCTGCTGGTAGCCCTCGATCAGGGCCCAGGCCACGAGGTGGGTGAAGGAGAGCTTGCGCGCCCCAGCGAGCTTGGTGTTGAGGTCGCGGCGCTTCGCGTCGATCGTCGACATCGCGACCACGCGGAAGGTGGTCGCCGTCGGCACGCTCAGCGAGGCGTTCATGTTGCGCACGAGGCCGCCGTCGGGACCCTTCATGAGGGTGGCGCCGTCGGGCACGTCGGCCTTGGGCTTCGCCGCGGGCGCGGGCGTCGGGGACGCGGCAGCTGCCGGGGGCGCCGGCGGCGCCTTGACCGCTGCGGCGGCCGGGGCCGGGGCGCCGGCCGAAGTGCCGTCACCGGCCGGGTCGCCGTCCTCGCGGAAGCGGGTGCCCCACTCCTCGTCGACGCTCGCGGGGTTCGCGAGCCAGTTCTCGTACATCATCTGGACGAAGCCGTCGTTCAGCGCGTCGGACCTGTCGTGACTCACGGTGGTGGTCAGCCCCTCATTGGGAATCGAGTGTCAGTCGGGCCGTCCGCGCGGCGCGCGCGCCCGTGTCGGGAGTATTGCACGACCGGTGGCAGGGGCACGCCGTGGCTGCGCGGGATCGCTCCGGTAAGGTTCCCGCGTGTCGCGGACCCTCGCCATCGTGGTCGCCATCGTCCTCGCCGGGCTGCTGCTGGCCGGGTGTGGCGACTCGGAACGCCTCACCTACGAGCGCGACCTGACGAAGGTGGGGCGCGACGTCGAGCGCGCGCTCGACGCACTCCCGCAGGACGACACCCGCACGATCGGCCCGGGCGAGCTGTCCAAGCTCGCATCGCAGCTGCGCGAGGCGGCCGACCAGCTCGACGACCTGGACCCGCCGAAGGGCGTCGGCGACGCCCAACGCCGACTGGGACACGGCCTGCGCGGCGTTGCGACGGGGTTCGACGACCTCGCCAGCAACCTGCGCGCCGCCACCGACGACCAGGCGCGGTCGGAGCTGTTCATCGAGTTCCAGGCCGACGAGCACGTCGACGCGGCCTTCGAGGACATCCTCGCGGCGCAGGCCGCGTACTCCGCGAAGGGCTACCGCGTGTTCGAGACCAAGGCCCCGGTTGCCACCGCCCGCCCGAAGGCGAAGGCGAAGGCGAAGACCGCGGCGGCAACGGCCTAGCGTCGACCGATCAGGTAGCCGACGATGCCGCCGATGATCGTGCCCGGGATGCCGAGCAGCAGCGTGCCGATGGCGGCGCCGGCGAGCGGGTAGAGGATGCCGCGGTTCGCGCTCACGGAAGCGGACACGGCGAAGGGCAGCTGCTGGGTCCGGCCGAGCATGGCGACGCCCTGGCCGCCCTGCGAGAGCACGATCGCGCGGGGTGCGGCGGCTGCGTGGCGCCGGCGGCGGGTCGCGAGCGGCGACGGGTCGGCGGCGGTGGCGAGGGGCGCGCCCAGCTGGGGCAGCGTGACCTGGCAGGACTGGATGGGGAGTGCGGACATGGGGGAGGCCTCCGTGCGGGACTTGGTTGGAAATCCGTTCCGCCCGATCCTCTCCGGTTTCGCGGAGATTGTTCGGGCGATTCTGCGAAATCCCACGGATCCTCGCGGTTTCGTGGTGGTTCGGGGGCACATCGGGCCCAGGTGGGCCGCGATCGTGGAGGAATCACCCACGGGCGGACGGCTGAGCGCGACCCACTCCATTGCGCGTGAGTGCGCTCAGTGCGCGGCCCATGCCCCGTTCAGCGCATTCGCGGGATGGCCACGCGAACCAGCGCGGTGAGTGCGCTCAGCGTGCTGTCGATGCCCCGCTGAGCGCACTCGCGGGATGTCCACGCGAGCCGGCGCTGTGAGTGCGCTCAGCATGTGTCGATGCCACGCTGACGCGTCTGGCGTGGCGAATGTCCGCACGAACGCGACCGGGTCGGGCAGGTCTGTGCGGAAGTTCGGCTCCGTCGCGGGCTGGCGAGCGCACTCCGCACCGACAGGACGAATCCGGTCACGTCCGTACGAAAGTTCAGCGGGGTGTGGATGCGCGAGAGCCGCGCAGCCGCCGATCAGGGCTGCGGGGCGCCGCCGGGCGGGAAGGCATCGGCCGGGGGTGCGCCCGGCGTGGCGCGCTCGACGACGGTGATCGGCACGAGCGTGTCGTGCAGTCGCTCGGAACCGCCCGCGGGGTCGGGCTGCCACACGTGCAGCTCCCACGACCCGACCGGCACGCGCCCGGTGGCGAGCCGTACCCGGTAGTGGCCGACGCACCGTGCGGTGCAGCTGGCACGCATCGTCCCCTGCGCCAGGGGCTTCAGGTCCGACCCGAGGATCGCCCACGCGAGCTGCGGCTTCGGGACCTTGGCGGTGCCGGTCAGCACCACGCCGGCGCTGCGCACCACGCTGGTGAAGGGCGTCGGCGTGACGATGACGACGGGGACGGTGCCGTCGGCATCCGGCACCGGCCCGGGCGACGGTGCCGGCGCGGGGGTCGTGTCCGCGCCGTCGTCGCCCGTGCTGGTCGCGTCCTTCGTGGTCGCGTGCCCCTTCGAGCCGGCGTCGCGATCCTTCGAGGTGGCCTTCGCGTCGCCCGACCCGCCCCCTCCGCCGCAGCCGGCGGCCAGCGCCCCCGCGGCGAGCAGCGCCAGCAGTCCGTACCCGTGGCGCCGCCTCACGTGCGCGCGCCCGCGCGCGAGACCATGGAGCCTCCGACCACGGCCTCCGAGCCGTCGTCGAACCGCACCCACGCCTTCGTGCCGCCGTCGTAGTCGGGGCCCTCGAGCAGCAGCGTCGCGTCCATGCCGGCGACCACCACCGGGTCACCGTCGGCGGCGCCCCCGTCGCGCCACGCGCACACGAACGGGTTGTCGGCGAGCTCGGTCGCGACCGTCGTCTGCTCCATGTGCCCGGGGTAGAGCACCGTGTCGGGTGGCAGCGCGAGCAGCACGTCGAGGATCGAGGTCCGCAGCCGCTGCAGCCCGTCGCGCCCGCCTGACATCGTGCCGCCCACCGAGCCGCGGAAGAGCGCGTCCCCCGTGAAGGCGGCCACGGGCTCCCCGTCCTCCTCCACGATCCACGCCACGTGCCCGTCGCAGTGGCCGGGCGTCGCGACCGACCGCAGCACGAGGTCGCCGACGGCGATCGACACGCCCCCGAGCGAGGCGTCGGGGGTGACCGCGTCGGCGTCGAAGCGCTCCTCGAGCGGCAGCAGCTGCGCGGTGTGGTCGATGTGCTCGTGCGTCAGCAGCACGTGGGTCACGCGCACGCCCAGCTCGGCGGCGCGTGCCATCAGCGGCTCGACCGGCCCGCCGGCGTCGACGAACACCGCCGTGCCGCCCGCGCGGTCGGCCACCAGGTAGGTGTTGGAGCGCCAGTCGGGGTGGGAGCTGCAGTCGACGATCATGCCCGGGACCTACCCGCGGGCACCCAACGAGTCACGTCGCGGCCGTCGCACCCTTCGACACGTCGTACTCGCGCGAGCCGGGGCGCAGCGCATCCGTGGCGACCCCCGACGACAGGAGCCCGACGCCGCCGGCGATCGCCATGCCGACGCCGACCTTGATGCTGGTGGAGAGGGCGCCGCCGCCCTTGCCCTTGAGCAGGAGGGTGAGGAGCGTGCCCGCGACGACGGAGCTCGCGGCCGCGCCGCCGATGCGGGCGACGTCCGTGGAGCCGGTCACGTTGTAGAGCAGCGGGCCGACGAGGCCGCCGGTCATGAGCGGCGCCGCGGTCACGGCGGCGCCGACGCCGAGGCTGTTGCCGACGCCGCGGTTCTGCGACCCGAGCACGCGCATCGACTCGCGCAGCGCCTCGACCGGCCCGCGGCCGTCGCGGATCGTCGCGTCGAGCAGCGTGTGGCCGGCGCGGGTCCCGAGCACGCCGGCACCCATCCCGACGGCGGCCGGGATGCCCAGCAGCAGCGGGATCTTGACGCCCCAGTCGAGGCGGTCGGAGAGGTCCTGGTCGATCTTCGCGCCCGCGCCGTGCGGCCCCGACGGCGTGCGACCGGTGACCGGCGCGCCGTCCGTGGGCTTGGTCCACTCGCCGTGCACCCACTCGTTGGCGAGGGATTCGGCGTCGACCTCGAGCCAGTGGGTGTCGTGGAGCGCGTCCTGGAAGCCGAGCGTCTCGGGCTGGTCACCGGCACGCTTGCGGATCGCCGCGAGCAGCTCGGCATTGTCGGCGCCGCCCCGCACGGTGTTGGCGCTCGCGGCTGCGGCGAGCGAGCCCAGGGCGACGCCGGCCGCGGTGAGGCCGACCGCAACGCCGAGGGCGGTGCCACGCCCGAGCGTGCGGGTGAACCCCGTGAGCGCGTGCTCGCCACCGGCGGCGAAGGCACCGCTGCGCCAGAGCGTGGCGCCGGCGAGCAGGCCGCCGGCGACGCCGCCGAGGGCGGTCGCGGTGCCGACGCCGACCTTGTCGCCGTAGGCACCGGCCAGCGAGCCGGCGAGCATCGGGGCGGCGACGATGCCGAGGCCGGTGCGCATCGGGCCAGCGTGGCCGAGCCACGGCGCGCCGGTCGTCGCGCGCGCCGCGGCGAGTGCGCCACCGGCCGCGGTGGCGACCGGCAGGCCGATGACGAGGGCCGGCAGCACGGAGGAGACGGCGCGGTCACGGAGCGAGGTGACGGGCTTGCCGACCTCGTCCGACGGGCTGCCGCTGTCGCGCAACGCCGTGAAGGCGGCGCCCCACACGGCGGGCCCGGACCCGGAGCCGGGCCGCTCCGGGTTGCGCCCGAGCACCATGGAGGAGAAGTACTCCGCCAGGAAGCGATGCGGGCTCGCATCCTGGTAGGCGAGGAACTGCATCGTGTGGGAGAGCTCGTGCGCCAGCCAGCGGCGGCCGGCCGGCTGGAGGATGAGGCGCAGGTCGGCCTCGTTCGGCAGGAAGACGTGGTGGCCGATCGTCATTGCCTGCTTGGCGGTGGTGCTGGGCCCTCCGACGTACAGGTACACCTTGGCGAGCTCGCCGCGCACGTAGCCCTCGTCGAGGCCGAACTGCGTCGCGTAGAACGGCGCCAGCTGGTCGACCTGTGCCTTCGACAGGCGCTGGCCCGGTCGCTCGTCCACGCCGCCGAGGGCGAACTTGAGCGCCGACCCCGCGAACCCGCCCTGGTTGCGCGAGTACACGGGCACGACGCGGTCGGGCGACCAGCCGTCGGCGGCGGTCGGGCGGAGCGGGTCTGCTGCGGCCTGGGCCTCGTCGGAGACGGGGTCCTTGGCGGTCGCGCCGAAGATGTCGCCCGGCGACCCGTGGTCCGGCGCGGGGCGGGCGGCCGGCTGCGCGGACGCGTGCACGGGTGCCGCTGCACCGGCCGTCGCGTTCGAGCTCACCCCTGCCGTCATCGATCCGTCCCCCGTCCCCGAGCCCTGCGCGGCGCTGCCCGTCCCGGCGGCGCACGAGGTCTCATCCGGACATCGAACCGGGGCACGGCGCGGGTGGCACCGAAAACGGGCCGACGTGCGGCCGCGCCCATGACCCCCCGGTAGACTTCGCGCACCCTCCCCGGAAGGATCCGCCCCCTCATGCCTGCCGCCGCCTACGCCGGAAAGCCGTGCGTCTGCCAGTTCAAGGTCGGCATCTGCGACCAGCGCTGCACGGTCGAGATGCTCAACACCACGCACTACATCGCGTGCCTCAACCTCAAGGGCCGGCGCGCGTTGGTCGTGGGCGGGGGGCACCTCGGGCTCGAGAAGACCGAGGGGCTGCTGGCCAGCGACGCGATCGTGCACGTGGTGTCGCCGGAGGTGCTGCCGGAGGTCGAGGCGCTCGCCGCGGAGGGTTCGATCGAGTGGTCGAGGCGCGACTACGAGACGTCCGACCTCGACGGCTGCCTGATGGCCATCGCGTGCACGGACGACACGGACACGAACATCCGCATCTACGAGGAGGCGGAGGCGAAGGCGATGCTCGTCAACATCGTGGACGTGCCGCCGCTCTGCAACTTCATCCTCCCGGCCATCGTGCGCACCGGTGCCATCGCCGTGGCGATCTCCACCCGCGGCGCGTCGCCCGCGCTGGCCAAGCGCATGAAGCGCGAGATCTCGGACCTGTTCGGCACGGAGTACGCGCGCCTGGCGGAGCTGCTCAACGAGGTGCGCGGCTGGGCCAAGGGCACGCTGCCGACCTACAACGACCGCAAGGATTTCTTCGAGGAGATCGTCAACGGTGACCCCGACCCGATCGACCTGCTGCGCGCGGGCGAAGAGGATGCCGTGCGCGCGCTCATCGCGTCGCACCAGGAGCGCCACGCGGCGCTCGTCGCCGGCTGACGCAGCGCGTTCCGCCGGTCACCGGTCGCTCGCGTCACCGGTCTCTCGCGACTATGAGGTAGATCGGCCCCCTGAGGGGGCGGATCTACCTCATAGTCGCGAGCGTGAGGGTCAGGTCAGGCGGCGTCGTCGGATGCGTCCGAGGCGCGGCGGCGGGGCGGGCCGGCCGGGGGCGTCGACGTGGCGGCAGAGGTGAGGGCGATCGCTGCGAAGGCGTCCTCGACGTCACGTGACGCGGCACGCTCGGAGAGCACCAGCAGCCACGCGGCGGTCATGCAGGCCAGCGCGACGCCGTGCCACGCGAGCAGCGACAGTGCCGTGGCCGGGGCGAGCGCCGGCGCTGCGACGGCGGCTGCGACCGCGAGCGCGACGCACCACCGCGACGCGGCCGGCAGGACGAGGACGACCTCCCGCGCACGGGCGAGCGGGCGGCGAAGGCGGCGGGCCAGCACGGCGAGCGGTGCGGCGACCTCGCTCGCGGCGTCGTGCTCGACGGTGCGCCGGGCCGCCAGCTCGAGCAGCTGCACCGCGCGCCCACGCGCTCGCGCGGCGACGAGCATCGCCACGACGTCCGCGATGCGTTCGGCCGACGGCGGCGGCACGAGCGGGTCGCGCAGGTCGACGGCGAGGCGGTCGAACCCGCCCCGCGCCGCGCGCTGGTTGAGGCGGTGCGTGAGCACGGCGGGAGCGATCCACGCGTAGAGCGCCACGCCGCCCCAGGCGACGATGATCGTCAGCGCGGCGATCCGGTAGTCGGGGTTGGTGACCGCGAGTGCGTGGAGCGGCAGGGCCGCAACCACGAAGCCGATCAGGAACCCGGCGAGCCCGCCGGGGAAGTCGCGCAGCCAGCGCAGCAGGCCGGGCACGGGGCGCAGCAGCGGGCGTGCCTGCACGTGCTCGACCAGCGCGCGCACGTCGCCGATCTCGCGGTCGCGCGGCGCGAGCCGCTGGGCCCGCAGCAGCAGCGCGCGGGCGCGGTCGAGGTTGCCGTGCTCCATCTCCACCGACGCCAGCTCGAGCATCGAGTACGGATCTTCCGGATGCAGCTGCACGCCTTGGCGCAGCGCCGCGAGCAGCGCGGTGCGGTCGCCACCTTCGTCGAGCGCGGCGGCCCGGACGGCGATCGCCCCGGCGTTGCCTGGCTCGATGCGCAGGGCGGTGCTGGCGGCCTGGAGCGCCTCGCGGTGCTCCCCGCGGGCGAGCGCGACGCGGGCGAGGCCCTCGTGCAGGGTCGCCTCGTCGGGGTTGTGCGCGATGCCGAACCGCAGCAGCTCCTCGGCCTCCGCGAGCTGGTGCTGGCGCACGTGGATGTGGGCGCGCAGCCCGATCGCGTCGGGGTTGGTCCCCGCAGTGCGCAGCGACAGCTCCGCCATGTCGCGGGCGGTGTCGAGGTCGCCGTCCTGCTCTGCGACCAGCCCGAGCACGAACATGGGGAAGGGGTGCTCGTCGTCCATGCGCACCGCGGCCATCGCGATCTCGCGTGCGAGCCCGAGGTCGCCCGCCTCCAGCGCGTCGAGCGCGTCCTGGCAGCGGTCCTCGATCTCGGCGGCGACCGGGTCGTCGTCGCGGTCGCTCGAATCCTCGTCGTCCAGCTCGAGTTCCAGCTGCAGGTCGTCCTCGGTCGCGAGCGCGGAATCCTCGTCGGCGTCGTCGTCGGAGTCGAGCATCGCGCGCTGCTCGCGCAGGGCGCGGGCGATGTCTGAGAACGGGTCGTCGTCGTCGAGTTCGGCGTCCGCGCGGGGCGCGGTGCGGCTCGAGGAGGCGGCGGCATCGAGGAGCGCGAACCGCTGCTCGAGCTCGGCGAGGTCGTGCAGTTCCCCCAGCGCCGCGTCGAGCGGGTCGTCGTCACCATCTGGAGGCAAGGGGTCGCGCCGCATCGTAGGGGTAGCATTCCCACCGTCCGCGAGAAAAGCACACGTCGGTGGAGCGATGGCCGTGACCCGAGAGCCGGTGCGACCCCATGCAGGGCTCTGCGACTCCTGTGCGTGGCAGCGCGTGGTCGTGTCGGGCCGCGGCTCTGCCTTCTCGCTCTGCCGTCGCGCCGCCGCCGACCCGCGGTTCCCGAAGTACCCGGCGCTCCCCGTGCGCGCATGCGCGGGACATGAGGCGGAGGCGGCGGTGCCCGCGGATGACGACCCGCCGGGCGCCTGAGTTCAGCCGGGCGCGAGGCCCGTGGGCGGCAGGGCCGGCGGCGGATCGTCGTCGGGGTCGTCGTCGCCCGCAGCCTCCTCGCCGAGGAACTCGCCCTCGATGATGTCCGCGTCGGCGGGGTCGTGTCCGACCCCCACGTCGGCGCGCGACCACCCGGCCGAGCCGCCGCCCTCGGCGCCGGGACCGCTGAACATCCCGGTCATCCGCATCGCGCCGGCATCGGCGTCGCGCATCCGGAACTTCCCCGTCTCGGCGCGGTGGCGCCAGTCGACCAGGCCGAAGGTGCGGAACACCAGCAGCGCGAGCGCGAGGATGCCGAGCGACAGCGCCGCGTCCGAGTCGGAGCCGTCGCCGATCCGACCCAGCCACGCGAAGACCGCCGTCGTGAGCGCCAGCAGGGGCGTGCGACCGACGAGCGTGCCGGCGAGTGCCGGCCACAGCGGCGCCCGCATCGCGCCCAGCAGGGGGAACAGGAACGTCGGCGGGATTCCGGGGAGCGCGGCGAGCGAGAACGTGATGCGCGTGTAGGCGCCCGACCCCGAGAGGCGGGCCCGCAATGCCTCGCGCTGGGCCTGGGCGAGCGGCGACGCTGCCGACGCGCGGTCGCGGCCGCGGCGCGCGGAGAGCGCCAGCCCGAGCCGGGCGAGCGTGACCCCGGCCGCCCCGACGAGCGCGATGGGGAGCAGGTCGGCGCCCGAGGCGAGCAGCGCGACTGCGAGCAGCAGGCCGACGGGGAGGCGGACGAGTGGGCTGGACTCGACGAGCGCGACGAGCAGCAGCACGGCGACGAGGATGGAGGGGTCGGGCATGCGGCGCATCCTACGGCCGTCCCGCGGACTGGGCCGCCCCGTGGCCGCTCTGCGTCGACCAGCTGCGAATTCCGCGTTGACACGTCGCCGGTTCCGGGCGACATTGGTCGCAGAAGCCCGTCAGTTCGGCGTCGGCTCCACAGCACGGCCCCCCCACTTTCCTCCCTCCCCCCCCCGAGAGGCCCCTCACCATGCGCATTCGTTCCGCGTCCGACGTCGTGTACACCGCCATCGCCTGGCTGCCGCTGCTGGCCGTCGTCATCGGCGTCGCCTGGGTGCTGATGTTCGGCGTGCTGCACCTCGAGAAGCGGTCGTTCGGCTCCGAGTTCTTCATCGGCAACGACCAGTCGACGAACCTGCCCGAGACGCTCGGCCCGAGCAACGAGGACATCCTCGCCGACGCGCTCGCCTCCGGCGACACGACCCGCATGTCGCAGGCCCTCGACCAGGTCGAGGCGCGCCAGGAGCGCATGGCGAAGATCCCGCGCCCCGGCGCCTGAGCCACCGCACGCACGTTCCGGAGCCGTCTCGCGACCACACCGGCGCCGTACCGGGCCCCGCCCGGCACTGGCCACCCGTGGCCATCGCGTGGCCTCCTCGGGCCCCGACCCCTGCTCAGCCGCACGTTCGGACGGTCCCCTCCTCGACACCCAGGTGTATCCCGCTGCTTGACCTGCAGCGGGGCGTCTCGGGAGGAGACAGACCATGACGATCTCAGGGTTCAACCCGCTCACGACCAACCCCGGCCTCGTGCCGTCCGGCGCCACGCTGGCGGGGACCAACCCGCTGCTGGCGGGGTCCAACCCGCTGCTGGCGGGCTCGACCGGCGGCCTCGTGCCGACCGGCGCGCAGCTGGCGGCCATGTCCGGCGTCGGCGAGCAGCCCGGCATCGGCACGCGGCTCGTCTCGGCGATGAAGGCCGCGATCAGCGAGCTGCGCGGACAGGGCGCCTCCGAGGCGCAGATCCGCGACCAGGTGCTGGCCATGCAGGCGCAGGCCCCGGTGACCCTCGCCAAGCAGGCGACGGTGGCCAAGCCCGTCGCGAAGAAGCCGGTCGCCAAGGCTCCCGCGAAGAAGGTCGTGCACGCCAAGACGTGGAAGACCCTCACGCCGCACCCGACGACCGCCAAGCCCGCCGTCGCGCCCAAGCCGGCCGCCGTGGCCCCGGCCGTGACCGCCCCGATGGCGGCGCTCCCGAGCAACGCGACGCAGCTGCCCAGCGCCACGGTCTACAGCTACGACCAGAACGGCAACCCGATCGCCGCGCCCACGATGTCGCAGCTCGGCCTCACGCCCACGATGCTGCAGGGCCTCACCGGCGCCGCGCAGGCCGTGGACCCCGAGGGGCCGCAGGTCAACGCCACGAACCAGACCAACCTGAGCGGGATCGGCTCCGGCGTCGGCGTGCCGGTGCCCGTGACCGGCGCCACCGCGGTGCCCGTGCTGGGCGCCCCGATCGCCATCCCGGTCGCGACGACCCCCAACTCGCCGGGCGACACGGCCCCCACCACGCCGCACAACGGGGCGAGCGCCAACCAGCAGGTGACCAACCGCAACGCCTCGGACCTCGGGTCGCTCAACCAGGGCATCGGCGGCTACGGCGCGGGCTACGGTTCGGGCTACGGCACGCCGTGGGACCCGACCGGCGGGGTCGCCACGCCCTACTCGCCCTACGGCTCCAGCATGACCGGCGCGTACGCGCTCGGCACGCAGAAGCCCGGATTCTTCAGCCGCCTGTTCAGCTGAAACCACGACGCCAAGCCAGATCGTGACCAGGGAGCCCGCCAATGTGCGGGCTCCTTGCACGTCGGGTCGCCGAACGCGGTACCATGCACCGTTGGCTCAAATCCCCGACACGCAGCTGCTGGACGCAGCATTCCTGCCGCCGGCGCCCGGACTCGAGCCCGCGATCGCCCTCTTCGCGCCGACGGAGCTGTCGCCGGGTGCGTGGCGTCGCGCCGAGGAGGCGCTCGGCGTACCGGACCTCGCGCGGCGCCTGACGCTGCCGCTCGGCGACCCCGAGAACCCGCGCCTGGCCCAGACGCGCGCGCTGAGCGTCGGTGAGGCGATCCCCTTCCTGATCGAGCTGGCGCAGACCAACGTGCGCCCGAGCGTGAAGGCATGGGTGCTGGCCGCGCACATCGCGCGCCGCATCCACGAGGCGGCGATGCTGCCGCGCGGCAACGAGAAGACCGACGCCATCCTCGAGCGCATCGCCGGTGGCATGCCGCCGTCGAGCCACAGCGTGCTCGTCGAGGTGCAGGGCGAGGGCGACGACCCGCTGGCCATGCTCGGCCCGCAGGCGGAGGGCCCGCTGTACGGACAGATCTCCGCGCGCGCGTCACTCGACCAGTTCCTCGACATCGCGCAGCACGCCTACGCGCTCGGCACCGCGCAGCAGCGCACGCCGGCGCGGCGTGGGCAGTCGCGGGCGCTCGCGGGCCTGTCGCTGCGGCTCGAGCTGCCCAAGGGGCGCGACGGCCGCTGGCACGCGCGCGTGCGCTCGGACGGGGACCACGACGCCACCAAGCTGCGGAGCGTCCTGGACGAGGCCGCGGCGATCTGGACGCCGCTGCAGCGCGTGCTCGTGGCCAACATCGGCGAGCCGCTCGAGCTGACCGTCGACGAGGCGAGCGCGCTGATCATGGCGGCGCCCGACCTGATGGCGACGGGCGCGGGCGTGGAGCTGCCCGAGGAGCTGACGCTGTCGATGGACCGGCAGGTCAAGACGCGCATCCGCTTCCGCGAGGGGGAGGGCGCCGGCCCGGCCGCCTCCAGCAGCGCCCCGCGTGGGCGACGACCCGGCACGAGCTCGGGGCCGCGGTTCCGGCTCGAGGAGCTCGTGGCCTACGACATCGACGTCGCGCTCGGTGGCGCGGACGTCGACGCCGACGAGCTGCGGCGCATCGCGCGCCAGGCGGGTTCGCTCGTGCAGCTCGGGGGCGAGTGGATCAAGCTCGACGACACCTCGCGCGAGCAGCTGGAGCGCCTCGCGCGCGCCGTCGAGGCCACCGATTCGCACATGGCCAACTCGACCGCGCTCGCCGCGGCCCTGGGTGGCGAGGCCGTGCTGCCGGGCGGGATCCGCGCGGAGGTCGAGCGCGTCGACGAGGCGACGCTCGCACGCGCGGTGGAATTCCTGCGCAACCCGGCCGTGTTCGAGGACATCGAGGCGCCCGAGGGCTTCCTCGGGGAGCTGCGTCCGTACCAGCAGAAGGGCCTGACCTGGCTCGCCGGGATGGCGTCGCTGCCGCTCGGCGCCGTGCTCGCGGACGACATGGGCCTCGGCAAGACGGTGCAGGTCATCGCGCTGCTGCAACACGTGCGCAAGGAGCGCGCCGATCGCGACGAGGACGCCGGCCGCGTGCTGGTGAGCTGCCCGACGTCGCTGATCGGCAACTGGCAGCGCGAGCTCGAGCGCTTCGCCCCGGAGCTGAGCGTGCACGTGCACCACGGCCCCATGCGCGAGGCGCGCGCCTCGCAGCTCGACGGCCACGACGTGGTCGTCACCAGCTACGGGCTCATCGCGCGCGACCGCGAGATGCTCGCCGGCATCGACTGGTCCGTGCTGATCTTCGACGAGGCACAGTCGGTCAAGAATCCGGACACGGAGCAGGCGCGCGCGGTGCGGATGCTGCGCGCCCCCGTGCGCGTCGCCCTCACCGGTACCCCGATGGAGAACCGGCTGCTGGAGCTGTGGTCGATCCTCGACCTGGTCAACCCGGGGCTGCTCGGCACGGCATCGGCCTTCAACAAGC
Source organism: Thermoleophilia bacterium (assembly GCA_025964465.1). Taxonomy (GTDB): domain Bacteria; phylum Actinomycetota; class Thermoleophilia; order Gaiellales; family SKUG01; genus JAGQUL01. The sequence goes on along the minus strand of JAOPYS010000324.1, from coordinate 5,480 downwards.
GCTTCGCCGCGCCGATCGAGCGGGCCGGCGACGAGACGGCGGCCGCCAACCTGCGCGCCCTGAGCCGGCCGTTCATGCTCCGCCGCGTCAAGCACGACCCGGAGATCGTCCCCGACCTGCCCGACAAGCAGGAGCGCACGGTCGCGTGCACGCTCACGCCCGAGCAGGCGGCGCTCTACCAGGCCACCGCCGATGCGGCCCTGCAGGAGGTGCGCCGACGCGACGGCATCGGCCGCCGCGGTGCGGTGCTCGCGCTGCTCACGCGCCTCAAGCAGATCTGCAACCACCCCATGCAGGCGCTCGGCCACAGCGCCGGCGAGCCCGGGCCGGACGGCGAGCCGTACGTGATCTCGGGTCGCTCGGGGAAGCTCGACCGCCTCGAGGCCATGCTGACGGAGGTGGTCGCCGAGGGCGACCGCGCGCTCGTGTTCACGCAGTACGCCCAGATGGGGCACCTGCTCGCGGCGCACCTGCCCGACGTGCTCGGCTGCGACGTGCTCTACCTGCACGGCGGCGTGCCGCGCGTGAAGCGCGAGGAGCTCGTGGCCCGCTTCCAGGAGGAGAACGACGGGCGCCCGATGGTGTTCGTGCTCTCGCTCAAGGCGGGCGGCCTCGGCCTCAACCTGATGAACGCCGCGCACGTCTTCCACTTCGACCGGTGGTGGAACCCGGCGGTGGAGGACCAGGCCACGGACCGTACGCACCGCATCGGGCAGACCCGCGGCATCCAGGTGCACAAGCTCGTCTGCGCCGGCACGCTCGAGGAGCGCATCGCGCAGATCATCGACGACAAGCGCGCCCTCGCCGGCAAGATCATCGACACGCAGGGCGCGAGCGGCGAGGGCTGGATCACCGAGCTCGACGACGAGGCCCTGGCCGAGCTGGTCGCGCTCGGCAAGGACGCCCTCGCCGAGGCCGAGGAGGGCGCTGCCGCCGTCGCCGGCATCGACCTCGCGGTCATCCCGCCCGCCTGACCCGGCGGAGGCTGCGTGCGCAGGGTGAACGCCCGCGCCCCAACGGGTAACTGCCCCTCGTGGGCGAGCGACCGCGACGACGAGCGGCGAGGCTGGGCGCGTGGGTGGTGCTCGCGTGTTGGTGCTGCCTGCTCGTCGGCGGCTGCACGCCGCGCCAGTCGCGCGACCAGTACGAGGAACGCCTCGGCGGCGCGCTCGCCGCGCGCACGGAGGTGACGGGGCAGCTCGACGGCAAGGAGCTGCACACCGCGGCCGACTACGACGCCGCCGCCAAGAAGGTGACCAACGCGCTCGACGACCTGGAGTCGGACCCGCCGCCGGGCGACGTCGAGAACGCGCACGAGCGGATGGTGTCGGGGATGGAGGGGCTGGCCGCGTTGCTGAGCCGCCTCGGTCGCTGTGAATCCCTGGGGGAGCACTCCGCCCAGGACGCCCGGGCCTGCCGACAGTCGATCGGGCAGGACGTCTACGACGAGATCCGCAACGATTTCGGGGAGGCGAACACGATATACCGGCAGGAAGGCTTCTCGCTGCCGGGACTCGGGAGCGATGGCGATACCTCGGGTGGCAACGGCGGCGGCGACAGCCTCGGCGGTGGCTCCGATGGAGGGGACGAGCTGTGAACGACGCGCGACCACATTCGATCCGCACCGGCCTCGTGCTGCGCCTCATCCTGGCGCTGGCCGCGGCGCTGCTGGTGGCGGGCTGCGGGCAGGGCGACCCAGGGGCCATCGGCCCGACCGGCGTCGACGGCGGACTCTCGCCGGAGGGCAAGCGGCAGGACTACGTCGACGGCGTGACGCGGGCACTCGGCCAGCTGTCGCAGGCCACCCAGACCCCCACGTACGCCAAGTCGGTGGAGAGTGGCAACAAGAAGTCGCTGCAGCTGTCGATGTACGCGTGGCGGCAGGGCGGCGAGCAGCTGAAGGGCCTGGATCCGCCCAAGGATGCGGTGCCCGGGCACACGGCGCTCATCAAGGCGGTGGAGGGCCTCGACGCATGGAACCAGCGCCTCGTGAAGGCCGCGCCCAACAAGTTCCTCACCAAGAAGCTGGCTCGGCAGGCCGCCGACAGCGCCGCGTCGCGCCAGTACGGCGATGCGATCTGCACGCTCGTCGCGGCCGGCTATGACGTGGTCGACGCCGACGCGTGCGGCACCGGCCTCGATGCCGCGTCGCCACCCGCCGGCTGACGCCGCGAGGTCAATCGGCTGATTCCACCGGGGTGCGGTCGAGCTCGCGCAGCCGCACTTCCTTCTGCAGGCGCACGGTGTCGCCGAGCTCGAACACGCCGGCGCCGAGCGCCCGGTTGTTGGCCAGCCCCGTCGCCAGGGCGAAGGTGTAGCGCTCCGCGACCGGGCGGTCGTCGAAGGTGGCGTGCAGCGCCCCGGCGACGAAACAGTCCGCGAACCCGAGCTGCGAGACCGCCTCGACCGGGTCGAACTCGGCCGAGTGCCACGTCACCGTCTTGCCCTGCTTGATGCGCCCGACGCACCCGCCGGCATGCAGCACAACGATGCTCTGGCCGCCCGTGCGCGCCATCTCGCCCATGGCGATGACGAAGTCCTCGTCGCTGCCGAACTCGTTGCCGGCGAAGTCCTCCGCCTCGCGCTGGTCGATCACGGTGAGGCTCGGCTCGGCGGTGAGCGCGAGGCGCAGCGCCTCGGCGTCGTCGGGCTGCGTCACCACGGTGAACAGGCGCCGGTTGGCGAGGCCCCGCAGCACGCGCTGGTAGATGTCCGCGGGCACCTCGCGAGGCAACGAACCCGCGAGCACGAGGCACGTGCTGGCGCGCGCGAGGTACTGCAGCTTCTCGACGAGCAGGTCGACCTCGTGCTCGGCCACGCGCGGGCCGTACTCGTTGATCTCGGTGTGCACCCCCGTGACGGGGTCGATGACCGCCGTCGAGGTGCGGCTCGGCTCGGCGATGCGCACGAAGTCGTTGAGGATGCCCTCGTCGGTGAGCCGCTCGATGATGTTGGCGCCCGTGAGGCCGCCTGCCATGCCCGTTGCGATGACCGGCTCGCCCAGGCGCCGCAGCGCGCGGGCGATCGAGATGCCCTTGCCGCCCGGCAGCGTCACGCCGCTGGACGCGCGGTGGCGGCGCCCCACCAGGAAATTCGGGACGACGAGGGAACGGTCCATCGCCGTGTTGAGGGTCACGGTGGTGATCATGAGACACGCTCCTTGAGGGACGACCAGCCGTCCTCGACGCCGTCGACTCCTGTCCGCCAGGCATGGCGGTAGTCACCGGCGCGGTCGCGCAGTCGCTCGCCGCGGCTGCGGCGGACGACGGAGTTGCCGGCGCACACGGGCACCGACGGGCGCGTGTCGTCCCGCCGCCCTGCGGCCGTGTCGACGCGCACGCGCACCTGACCGACCTCGTCGCCCTCCGTCACGGGCGCCGACAGGGAGCGGGGGACCACCACCTCGACGTCGAGGTGCTGCTGCACGCGCGCGGTGACGTGCAGGTCGTCGCAGGCGAAGATCCGCACGTGTGCGTCGGAGTGCTGCACGGGGATCGAGCCCAGCGGCGTGCCGCCCTCGACCGCGAGCAGGTCGCTGCGCAGCGGACGCGCCCAGTCGAGCAGCGCGCGGGTGTCGCTCGAGCGGGTGGCGGTGCTGGAGGAGTGGAAGGTCGCCACGAACAGCTCGCCCCCGGTCACGGCGTCGACGTGGTGCGTCACGAGCATGTAGCCGGCCGGGTCGGTGAACCCCGTCTTGACCCCGTCGATGCCGGGGTACTTGCCGAGCAGTGGATTGCGGTTGGTGAGGACGATGGGCGCCCCGCCCCCGGGACGCTGGAGCGTGATCTTCGGCTCGGCGATCGCCTTGGCGATGTCGGGCTGCTCCAGGTCGGTGCGCGCGAGCTCGACGAGGTCGACGGGCGTCGAGGTCGACAGCGTCCCCGGGCGGTCGAGGCCGGTGGCCGAGGCGAACTCGGTGTCGTCGAGCCCCAGCTCGTCCGCCTGCTCGTTCATGAGCTTCACGAAGGCGGCGTCGTCGCCGTCGGTGACCTGCTCCGAGAGCGCGATGGCGGCGTCGTTGGCCGAGTACACGAGCATCGCGCGCAGCAGGTCGCGGGCCTTCCAGCGCTCGCCAGGGCGCAGGTCCATGCGGGCAGCGTCGGCGGCCAGGTCGTTCACCGCCCTCGGGATGGTGATGGTGGAGCCGAGGTCCACGCGATCCACGACCACGCGGGCGGTCATCAGCTTGGCGAGGCTGGCGATGGGGCGCGGCGTGGTGGCCTCCACGCCGGCGATCGCCTCGTCGTCGGTCGCGTCGTAGATGAGCCACCCGCGCGCGCTGACGTGGGGCGGCGGCGACAGGTCCGTGAGCGCCGTGCCCTCGTCGCGCAGCTGCTCCTCGATGCGGTCGGCTCGCGACGGCGGCGCGCCGTCCGCGGCCGACGCGTCACCCTGGGCGCCGTGCGCCAGGCCCGTCGCCAGCGCGAGCGCGAGGGCGAGACAGACCGTCGCGACGGCCGCCACGGGGGCTGCGCGTCGCCCGCCCCGGCGCGGTGCCGCGCTCAGCCTTCGTCGCCCTGGTCCGCGGCGGCGTCGGCCGGCGGGTTGGCGGAGGGATCGGCGGCAGCGGTGCCGTTGGCCTCGGGAGCCGGGGTCTTGGCAGCGCCCGCGGCAGAGGTGTCACCGGCGAGCGGATCCGGGTTGGCGCCGACGGCGGCGCGATCGGCGTCCTCGCAGTCGATCGCCGCCACGCGCAGGTACTGCCCGGGCTGCAGGGACTGCGGGTCGACCTTGGGGTTGCAGGCCTTGAGCTCCTCCTCCGTGAGCTCGTACCTCGCGGCGATGGAGCCGAGGCTGTCGCCGGCCTTGACCTTGGAGCGGCCGCCGCGCGGGACGGAGTTGCGCTTGTCGGCGGAGTCGGCCGTGCTCGAGTCCGACGACTTGGACTTCGCGCACTCCTTGAAGATGCAGCTCTGGCCGAGGGCCGAGAAGAACGCGACGAACAGGACGATCACCGCGGCAGGCGCGAGGATCGTCCAGACGGAGAACCGTCGCCGGCGCCGGGGCGCGGTCGCGAAGGAGCCCGCGGATGCGTGCGGGTTCTTCTGCCTGCGGCCGTCGTCGGTGTTTCGGTCCATGGATCGATACTAACCTACGCTGGATCGCGCGCCCACGCGCGCGAGGGAACCCGCGGCCAGCGTGGCTCCGCGATCGACCGCGAAGCGGAATTCCTCGATGGTGGACCGCGCCGAGGGCAGGAGGGAGCGGGCGACGGCCACGAGGCTGGTCGGAGCGTCCGTGCCGGGGGCGGCGAGCGAATCGACCGAGCCGCCCTGTGCGCCGACCCCGGGCAGGAGGAGCGGTGCGTGGGGCAGCAGCCGCCGCGCCTCGTCGACGACCTCGGGCCGCGTCGCGCCCACCACGGCACCGACCACGCCGCCGCCGACGCGGGCATTGCAGGCCGCCAGTTCGCGGGCCAGCAGGTGCCACAACGGCGTGCCGTCGGCCAGCGGTGCGGCCTGCAGGGCCGCCGCGCCGGG
>JAOPYS010000314.1 GCA_025964465.1 Thermoleophilia bacterium | reverse complement strand
CATCCCACGTGTCGAGCAGGGCGCGCTCGTGGGCGCCCGCGTCGGCGGCGAGGTGGCCGTAGGTTGCGTCGATCATGTCGACGGACGTGCCCATGCGGCGGGCGAGTTGGAAGATGCTCACGCCGGCGCGCAGGGACCAGGTCGCGTAGGCATGGCGCAGGTCGTAGATGCGGTGCGGGTGGTGGATGCCCGCCGCGGCGAGCGCAGGCCTCCACGCGCGGGCGCGCAGGTTGTGCAGATCGGCCGGTCCGCCGGCCGGCGCCGCGAGCACGAGACCCGTCGCGCCGCGGGGCCGATACGTGTCGACCTGTTCGGCCACCCGGTCGCGGATCGGGACCACCCGGCGTGAGCGGCGCGTCTTGAGCTCGGACCGCAGCTCGCCGCGCCAGACGGTGCGGCACACCACGAGTTCACGGCGGGTGAGGTCGACGCTCGACCACTCGAGCCCCAACAGCTCGCCCGGGCGCAGACCGCACCCGGCCCCGATCCACGGCAACAGGCGCAGACGCGGTGGCAGCGCCGCCGCGACCACGGCGATCTGGTCCCAGCTGCCGAACGGCGTGAACTCGCGGGCGGTGGGCCGCGGGTTCGGGACGTTGGTCATCGGGTCCAGTTCGATCAGCCCCCACCGCCTGGCCCACGCGGTCACCTGCGCGAACGCCTGCGTCGCCTGCCACCGGGTCGGCGGTGGCATCGATGCGCGCCACGCCGCGACCTCGTTCGGCGCCAGGCTGGCCACGGCCTGGTCGCCGAACGCCTCGACGGCCCGTCGGCCCATTGCCTCCAGCAGTGCGAGGCGAGCCGGCGATGCTTCGTGCTGGGCCAGGAATGCCGCCCACGCCTGCGCGACGGTCACGCGATGGGGGACGCGGCGGCAGCGTGCAGGCAATCGATCCGCTTGATCAGCAGCGCGAACACCGCCACGGACTCGAGGTCGAAGCGGACGGGCACGAACTCGCGCGCGTAGGTCTCGTCGATGGCAGCCTCGATGTGGTCGGCGAGCAGCAGCCGGTCGCACTCGACGAGGTCGCGGTCCGGATCGTTGGAGCGGATCGCCCTGCGCACCTTGTCGAGGTCGTCATCAAGGTCGTCCATGAGGTTGAGCGAGTACAGGTAGCCGGCCTGGTCGTGCACGAGCATCAGCCCGTGGCGATCGCCGCGGGGGTGCTCGAATCCGAGGATCTGCGTCAGTCGGGGTCCCGCGCCGTCCTCGTCATCGAGGAAGAACTCGTGTTCGGAGACGAGCTCCCACGCATCGAGCTGCAGTGACCACTCGGGCGCCACCGCGCCGCGATCGGCGAGCCGCGACTCGAGCGTCGCGGCCAGCTCGACCGCGTCATCGTTGCCGGGAAACAACGAGTACGTCGCGCGCGTCAGGACGAGGGCGGCGTGGACGCTGCCGATCGCGGAGAACTGGTCCGCGAGGTGGCGCAGCAGCGCGACGTTCGGCCACTCGCCGGCCGGGTGCATCGCCGCTCCCGCTGGGCCGAGCGTCGGCGCCGTGGTGAACCACGCCGAGCACTGGTGGCTGGCGGCGAGCTCCGCCTCGAGGGGGCCGCTGAGCAGGTGGGCCGCCGGGCGCCCGCAGGTGAGGCCGCGCACGTGGCGCGCGGCGCTGGAGAAGGACTGGTTCACGATCGTCGCTCCGTTCGTTCGCTGGAATTCCACGATCACGTACGGGGCGTGACGAAAGGCGCGCGGTTCGTGCCAGAAGTGTCACAACGGCGTGACGATCGCGTGACACGCGCGACAAGAGATCGGTACGATCACGCAATGACTTCGTCCCGCGCCTTCCTCCAAAACGCCCGGTACGTCGCACTTGTCGCGGCCTGCGCATGGCTGGTCGGCGCTTCGCCGGCTGCTGCGGCAACCGTGGTTCGAACCGTTCCGGGCACGTTCGTGTTCCAGCACGGGCAGAGCCCCACCGACCCCGGCAACTGCAGCGCGGTGGTGTTCGTGCAGTGGGCCGACGTGCCGGGCGCGGTGAGCGCGACCGCTCGCTACGACGCCATGGTCAACGGCTCGTTCGGACCGCAGGCGACGACGCGCCCGGCTCCCTTCGACGACACCTACACGTGGGTGCACACCTACACCGTCGCGCCAGGCCAGCACTGGATCCAGATAAGCAAGGGCTGGCGCGACGGTCCGGGCGTCGACGACTGCAGCGGCATGGAGGCGCTGCAGCACCAGCATCTGGGCACGACTGCGACCGTCGACCTGACGGTGTCAGTCCCCGACCCGGCGCGAATCGTGCAGCTGGCTCGCACTGCCTTGCTGAGCAAGGTGCGCACCGCGGCCGTCGCCAAGGTCAGCTGCCCCGCGGGCCCCGGCTGCACGGTGAAGGCGCCCCGCAGCGCCAAGGTGAGGATCGGTACCACGACCTACGTGCTGGGCGTGTCCGTGCCCGCGAAGTTGTCGGGCGCGAAGTCGGGGCTGGTCGTGGTGACGGTACCCGCCGCCGTGGCGGCCGCGCTGCACGGTGCCACGGTCACGCCCCGCGTGTCGGTGACCGCGACCAACACCGGTGCGGCGGCGGTGACCAAGGTCGTCGCGCGCGCGATCAAGATCCCCTGACGGGCTCGATCGCGACCATCACGTCACGCTCGTCCGCGTGGTCTCGCACGTTTCGAGGCGCCGTCCGTGCTGCTCTTCGAAGACCTGCAACACGACGCGCTCGCGCTGCTTGATGAGCGCCAGCAGGGCGATCGAGCCGGGGGCATGACGCAGCGGCTCGAACTCGTGCAGGTAGGTCTTCTTGACCGAGCGGGCGATGGCGTGACCGAGCGACCGTCGATCGGGCTGCGCGATCACCACCCCGGGCTCGTCGCGGACCTCGCTCCTCACCTCCTCCAGAAACATGTCGAGGTCGTCGAACGTGCACGCGGTGTGGATGTGGCTGAAGTTGTGCTGGTCGATCGTCAGGCACAGGCCGTGGCCCTGTCCGCATGGATGGTCGAACCAGAGCAGGTCCATGATGCGGTCGCCGTACTCGTCGTCGGGGCCATTCAGCACCCGCACCTCCCAGGCGTCGGCGAGCTCCCAGGCATCGTGCTGCGTCGACCATGGCGGTGCCTGCGCACCACGCGCCAACAGGCGGGTCTCGATCCGTGCGGTGAGCTCCATCGCCTCGTCCGCCCACGCGAACGGCGCGAGCAGCGCGCGCGTGAGCACGAGCGCCGCATCCGGAAACGGCGTCGTGTCGGCCAACTCGTCGAGCAGCAGCATCGGCGGCACGTTCGGCCACTCGCCGAGGGGGTGGGCAGCCATGCCCTCGCGACACCGCTGCAGTTCGGGCGCGCAGACGTACCACTCGCTGCACAGCGCGCTCGCGAGCGTCTCGGCGAAGGCGGGGCCGGAGCTGAGGAGGCGCTCGGAGAAGGCTGCGAGGATTGCCTCGGTGTTGGCGATGGCGTCAGGCGTGGTCTGCACGAAAGGCTCCAGGATGGGGGAAGGGAGCCTTCAGGTTGCGTCATGGCGTGTGACGAGACGCGCGCGCAGTGTCACGGATGTGTGACAACGGCGTCACGGTGGCGTGACGCTTCGACGAGCACCGCCGTCGCGGTGGGTCGACAGGACCCGCTATCGGCGCTCGCAGTCGCGGGCGACGCGATCGCCGCGATCGGCCAGGACGCGGTCGCGACCGGGGCCGCACGTGGCAACGTCGCCGGGCTTGCCGTCGCGCACGTTGACCAGGTCGTTGCCGGCGCCGCCCGAGACGCGATCGCGCCCGGCGCCACCGGTGAGCCGGTCGTTGCCAGCGCCGCCGTTGATGACGTCGTTGCCCGCGAGCCCGTCGAACGTGTCGGCCCCTGCGGTCAACGTCACCGTGTCTGCGCGACCCGTCGCCTTGGGATACAGCGTGATCGTCGCGACGGGTGTCGTGGCCCTGTTGCCCAGGTCGTCCGCCTGCGCTGCGGTCACCTCGTACCGGCCCCATGCCAGCTTCGGCGCCGCGACCGCGAAGGCGCCGTCACCGCCGACGATCGCGGTGCGCTGCGTGACCAGCCGCCCGCCCTGGCGAACCTGCACGCTCACCATCGCCGCATCGCCGAACGCGGTGCCGCCGGAGCCGCGCAGCACGGGTGTCCGGGTCGGCTGCCGCGTCGCCGGCGCCGGAAGCTGCAGCCGCAGCGTCGGCCCGGTCGCATCGGACCGGAAAGCGCCCGTCGCGCACGCAGACGCATTCCCTGCGCGATCGGTCGCGCGCACGGAGAAGGCGGAGGTGGCGTTTGCCGCGCCCGCGACGGCGACGCCCGTCGTCGTGAACGCGACGTTCGGCACCTCGGCGACCACGGCGCCCGAGCAGTCGCCGCTCGCGTGCACGCGCACGGTCGCGCCATCCTCGGACGTGCCGCGCACGACGGTCGCCGTCGACATCGACGCGGGCATCGCCGCCAGCTCCGGCGTCACGGTCGAGGAGTCCTCGACGTACGTCACCAACGCGGAACACGGCGATGCGTTGCCGGCTGCGTCGGTCGCCTGCACGGCGAGCACCGTCACTGCGTCATCGGCCACGACCGCCGCGATGCCCGCTCCCGCGAAGTCACTCGCCGCACCCACGCCGACGGCCGCCCCGAAGCACGCCGCGCTGCGGAAGACGTGCACCGTCGAGCCTGCCTCGGCGGTCCCGTGCAGACGTGGCGCGTTGTCGTTCGCGGGCGTCGCAGACGTCAGGGCGACCGCCGTGGGCGTCGCCGGCGCCACGTCGTCGTGCGTGAACGTCAGGCCCGTCGCCAGGCACGCCGACTGGTTGCCCAGGTCGTCGTTGATCAGCACCCAGAAGGTCGTCGTCGCGTTGAGCGCGCCCTGCACCGACAGACCGCTCGCGAGGGTCGCGGCCGTGCCAACGCCTGCCGACGTCGTGCACACAGGGTTGCGGAAGAACATCACGAACGATCCGGCCTCGGCCGCTCCGGTCACGGTCGCCACCCGGTTCTGGTTCGGCGTTGTCGGCGCCACCGCCAGCCCGGTCGGCACGCCGGGCGCCGTCATGTCGGCCACGTAGCTGATCGTGGTGCACGGCGAGGCGTTGTCCGCTGCGTCGAAGCCGACCGCCGAGAAGTACATCGTCGAATCCGCGACCGTCGGCGTGTCCACTGTCGAGTTCGCGTGGCTGTCGATGCCGATCGCCGGCACGCGCGCCTCGATCACCGCGCCCGTGCAGTCCGCGGTGGCGTAGAACGTCACCGATCCGCCCACCTCGCCGTTCGCGCCGACCCCGACCTGCGCGGAGTTCGAGCGGGGCGTGGTGAAGCCGCCGATGTCGAAGTTGCGCAGGCCCGTCGGCGCCGCCGGCGCGACCGTGTCGGTCACGTAGGGATAGGAGCCGCGACAGGTCGAGACGTTGCCCGCAGCATCGGTCGCCGAGAAGCTGAAGATCGTCGACACGTTCGCCGCTGCAGCCAGGTCGAACCCGGCGGCCAACTGCGCCGGCGACCTGGTCGCGACGACCCCGCCGGTGCAGCTCGCGTGGTCGTACGCCGCGAGCACCGACCCGGCCTCGATCGTGCCGGAGACGGTGGGCGTGAGGTCGCCTGTGGGTGGCGAATCCTGGAAGTTGCGATCCGGCGCGAAGGTGATGGCCGGGAGCGGTGGGGGAGTGGTGTCGAGCGTCACGTCGACGTGCACCGTCGAGCAGGCCGAGGGCGCCCCGCCGGCGTCGACCGCGCGCACGTACACGGCGTTCGTCACGCCCTCGCCGATCGGGGTCGCGGCGATGCCGGCTGCGCCCGTGAAGTCGCTCGCCGCGCCCGAGCCGAGCAGCGCGCCGGTGCAGTCGCTCGTCGCGTACGCCTCGATCGTGGTGGAGGGGTCACTCACGGTGCCGCGCAGTTGCACGCTGGCCTGGGTGGTCGCAGCACTCGTGGTCAGCGAGCTGGGCGCCACCACGACGGTCGACACGGACGCTTCGCCATCGCCCGCTCGCGCTCCTGCGAGGTACGTGACGCCGACCGGGCCGAAGCTCGATCCGCCACCCGCGCCGCCGCCCGGATGGGAGATGCCGGGGTCGGAGCGGCCGGTGCCGCCGCCCCCGCCTCCGTATCGGCCGCCGCCCCCGCCGGCGCCGCCCCCTGCATTCGTATCAGCGTTGCCGCCGAACCCGCCGGTGCCCAGCGAGCCTGCTTCCCCTGCGAAGCCGTTGACCGCGCCGCCGGCACCCCCGGTGCCGCCCGCCGACGCGGTGCCGCCGCCGCCGCCGAGTCCGGCGTCGACCCCAGTGTTCGATCCGACCGTCCCCGCGCTGCCGACCGGCGCGCCGCCAGCGCCCCCCGTCCCGAGGTCTGGGGTGCCGCCATGCGCCGCCGACGATCCGCCACCGCCACCCGCCACCGCGATGCGGTCGGCGAGCCCGAACGGTGCGACGCGTACGTCCGTGGCGCCTCCGCCTCCACCCGCGTACTCGCCGTTCGCGCTGTACCCCGCGCCGCCGCCACCGTTGTAGCCGCCCGCGCCCACGCCGTCGGTGCCGTCGTGGCCCTGCCCCCCGACGTAGAACCGGTACACGGCTCCGGACGTCACGGCGATCTGGAAGGTCGCCTTGGCGCCGAGCCCCGCCGGCCCCTTGTCGGGCAGCGAGTCGTCGCCGCCTGCGGCACCCCAGAGCGTGAACACGTACGTGCCGGTCGTCGGCGCCGTCCACGCGGTGAAGCTGCCGGAGTACGGGATCGGCGTGACGGTGGCCTGCGCCGTCGCCCCGCCCGCACCGAGGAGCGCACCGGTGATCAGTGCGACGGTCATGGCTCGGAGGACTGAGCGACGCACGGGCGGCTCCCTTGGAGGGCGTTTCTGCAATGAGTTCGAGAAGTGTACCGATTGACGCGAGCGTTCCTCGCTCGCGGCCCCAGCTTCGTCAACATCCGGGACTATTATCGAAACGTAGTTGTGGAACTCCGTGCCAGTGGACATGCTCGGCACGCTTGGCGTCCGTCGAGCCCGCTGAAGGGATCCTCGCCATGCGTTCGCTCCGACTCGTGCTGCTCGCGCTCGTCGTCTCCGCCGTCGGTCTGGTTGGCGCATCGACCGCGCAGGCCTTCGACCTGGTCATCAATCCGGGCACGGGACCGAGGACCCCCGACGTCTCCCTCACCGGCGGATCGACCTTCACCGCCACGGGCCCGAACGCCGAGGTCTTCGAGTCCGAGGTGGCGTCCGTCATCGACTCCCAGCACGCAGTGACCTTCGACACCGGCGGAGCTGGCGACATCTACGAGTCCGGTACGTTGTCGCCGGCAACCTTCGACGACGCGAGTTCCCTCGTGAACTTCGTCACCGACTCGGGCGGCACCATCGTGGTCCCCCCGCTCGTGGCGCAGCAGCTGAGCGTGTCGGGTGGTGCCATCGGCGTCGCCGGCACCTACGCAGTGACCGACGGCGTGATCCTCGAGGGCATCACCCTGCTGGGAGGCGCAACTACCTTCACCACGTCGAACTCGCAGCCCGTCGAGTTCCGCGGCGCGATCGACGGCAACGGCGCGCACGGGTTCAACCTGACCGTCACCGGGTCGGCGGCGTTCTCGGGGCGAGTGGGTGACAGCTTCGTGCCCGGGACCCTCAAAGTGACGGGCACGACCTACCATCCCGTCAGCCGCAGGAACCCTCCGGGCGAACACGCTCGACCTGCAGGGCCCTGTCGTGATGACGCTGGCCGACGCCGACCTGTTCCTCGTAGCCTCCGGCACCATCACGCTGGGTGGGACCGTCGGAATGGGCACCCACGCGCTGGACGAGTTCAGCACGAGCGCAGACGGCGGTACCGCCATCACCAAGAACGTCCGAGCGCGTGTGTTCACGGCGAGCGGAGCGGGCGTCGTCACCCTCCCCGGATTCTTCGGCGCGCCGGGCAACCACAGCATCGTTACGTCGGGGAACCAGACGTACAACGCTCCGATCCGGACAAATCCGGTGGACTACAACGTCCTCCAGAGTACCGACAGCGGCTCGATCACGTTCAACGCGCCGATCGAGGGTCCCAGTGGGAACATCTCGCTCGACACGCGCGGCACCGTGACCGTCAATGACACGGTCGGAGCAACGAGTGCAGTCGGCAGCTTCAACTTCAACAACCAGGGCACGCTCGTGCTCAAGCGGCCGACCCGCGTCGACTCGCAGCAGTCGAGCTCCGGCGTGGTCGACGTGACCGATCCGCTCATGACCGGTTTCACGACGGTCACCGCTGATGGCCCGTACTTCGTGGACGAGATCCAGGTCGGAGCCAGCTCGACCCCCCTCACGATCAACTCGGTCAGCAGCGGCACCTTCACCGTTGCGGGCGGCATGACGGGCTCGCGCCCCATCACGCTCGCAGGGCCCGGCACGCTGAAGCTGGACAGCTCGATCGCGTACACGGGCACGATCTCGACCAACTCGGGCCGCGTGCGCGTCACCAGCACAGCCCCTGCGGCGGCCGTGGCGCTCGACGGCACCGGCACGCTCACGAGCGTCAACGGCGCTATCGGCGACGTGTCCATTGCCGCCAGCGGCACGGTCTCGCCCGGCACCTTCGGTTCGGTCGACGGCGACGGCGACGCTATCCCGGGAGATGCGAAGACGCTCAGCACCGGGAACCTCGACCTGACGCCGACCGGCCTCGGCACGTACGAGGCCGATGCAGAAGCGACGGGCACCGACCAGCTCGACGCGACGGGCACCGTGGACATCACCGGCACCACGCTCGAAGTGTCGACAGACCACGGCATCGTCCCGGGCTACGCCGGCACGCTCATCTCCAACGACGGCGTCGACCCGATCGTCGGGACCTTCGACGGCCTCGTCGAAGGGGCCACGTTCGCGCAGGACGGATACACGTTCACCATCACCTACGTGGGCGGTCCCGGCGCAAACGACGTCGTGCTGACGACCCCCAAGGTCGCCTCGACGCCGGCGCTGACATTCGCGCCGAGCGCGTCGGCCGCATACGGCACCGCCCTGACGATCACCTTCACGCTCGACCCCGCGAGCCCTGGCGCCGCTGGGGGCGCCGTCGACTTCGCAGTCTCCGGGCAGGCGACGACCACTGTGGCGCTCGGCAGCGGCAACACGGCGTCGCTCCTGGTCAGCAAGACGGTCGGGTCGTACACGGTCAGCGCCACCTACTCGGGGTCGGCCACGCACGCGACGTCGACCGTGGCGTCCACGCCGTTCAGCGTGATCAAGGCGGACCCGACGCCGGCGCTCGCGATCGGATCCGCAACGGACACGTACGGCACGAGCCGCACGGCGACCGCGACCCTCCCCGCGACGGCCACGGGCAACGTCACCTTCTTCGACGGCGCGACGCCGATCACCACCCGCGCGCTCACGGGTGGCGTGGCGAGCTTCGACCTCGCCGGCTTCGGCGCTGGGTCGCACTCGATCGCTGCGCAGTACAACGGCGACGGCAACTACAACCCGAAGACGTCGGCGCCGTTCACTTACACCGTCGCGCAGGCCGCGACCAGCGTCGCGCTGTCGGCGTCGGCCCCGACGCTGGTCTCCGGCGACCCCGTGACCTTCACTGCCAACGTGAGCCCGACCGCGGCACCCGGGTCCGTGACCTTCCGTGACGGCGCGACGGCGCTCGCCACGACCACGATCACGGCGGGCGTGGCCACGCTCCAGACCTCGTCGCTCGCCGCGGGCGCGCACTCGATCACGGCGGCGTATGTGGACAGCCCTGACTACAGCGCCTCGACCTCGAACACGGTGGCCTACACCGTCACCAAGGTCGTCACCACGACGATACTGCAGGCGAGCGGGACCGGGGTGCCCGGCAGCGCCACGAGCCTTATGGCCACGGTGAGCCCGACCTCGGCGGCCGGCACGGTCACCTTCCGCGACGGCGCGACCGACATCGGCACCTCGCCGGTCGCAGGCGGCATCGCCACGCTCAGCACCTCCACGCTCAGTGAGGGCACCCACGCATTGACGGCCGTGTACAACGGCAGCGGTACGACCACGACCTCGACCTCGCCGGTCGCATCGTTCGTGGTCGCCAAGGTCGCCTCGACCACGAGCCTGCAGGTGACCGGGAGCAGCCTGCCGGGGAGCGCCGTCAAGCTCGCCGCGAACGTCAAGGCGAACCTGCCGACCGGAACCGTGACGTTCCGTGCCAGCGGCGTCGACATCGGCAGCGCACCGCTCATCGACGGCACGGCGACCCTCACCACGTCGACGCTCGCCATCGGCAGCCACACGCTCACCGCGGTCTACGGCGGCGACTCGAGGACCACCGCATCGACGTCCGCCGCGTTCTCGTTCACGGTCGCCAAGCAGGTCTCCACGACGAGCCTGCAGCTCGCCGCCGCGAGCGTCGTTCAGGGCGCCACCGCGACGTTCACGGCCACGGTCGCGCCGGCATCGACCGGCACCGTGCAGTTCTACGACGGCGACGTCCTGCTGGGCACCTCGAACCAGGTTGCAGGGGTCGCCACGTTCGCGACGTCCTCGCTCGCGGTCGGCGCGCATTCGATCCGGGCGGTGTCGCTCGGAACCGACACCGACCTCGGCTCGAGCTCGACGGTCTCGCCCCTGACGGTGATGCCTGCCATCACGACGTTCGCCAAGACGACGGGGACGGTCACGATCACGACGACCAAGCTCGCGACGCTCGGCTTCCTTCAGAAGCTGACCTGCGCGAAGGCGTGCACCACGACGATCCAGCTGACGATTACCGCGGCCCAGGCCAAGGCGCTCGGCCTGCTCGCCCAGGGCAGCACCGCGAAGACCTACGTGGTCGGCACCATCGTCGTCAAGCGCTCCGCCGCGGGGGCCTTCACCACGACGGTGCAGCTGACCGCCAAGGCGAAGGCGAAGATCAAGGCCGCCACCAAGGTGGTCGTGATCACGCAGACGACGACGGTCAAGGTCGGCAAGCTCGCCAAGGTCACGACGCGCGTGATCACGGTGCGGCCCGGAAAGTGAGCGGGCGCTCCTGCACCCGCAGTCGCTGAATCAGCGCGTGAGCCGTACCGCTCGGGTCGCCGTGCCGACGTTGCCGGCGGCGACCAAGTGCCGGACGTACCTCGTGGTGGGTGGCTATTGGGCCGCAGGCGCCGCGAGCGACCACGAACGTTCGACCAGGTCCTCGAGTAGGTCACGCGGGACCTGGTCCAGGTCGATGAGCATCGCCGGGTAGTCGGCGAAGTGCGGGGTGCTGAACACGACCGGCGCCTCTGCCTCGACGATCGCGTCGCGCTCGGGCACGCTCGACGCGCCCACGAGCACGGTCGGGCCAGCGGGGGCTGCACTCCCGAGCGCGGCGATGTCGGCCTTGCGGAGGGGGCGCAGCGTGACGAACGCCGAGCCGCCGACCTTCCAGCAGGGGTTGCCCCAGCTCGTGGAGGCCTCCGCGCCGGGCAGCGCGCTCGCGAACCTACATACGTCATCCCACGTCATCGGGGGCCTCTCGATAGGGCGGCGGCTGGGTGCCGCCGGTGCAGCGTCGGCCGTATCATCGCGCCATGCCTGCCGACCCCGCCGCCGTCGACGACCCTGCCACCCCCGTCGACGTCGTGGTGGTGGGTGCCGGGCTGGCCGGGCTCGCTGCCGCCGTCCAGGCGCAGGAGGCGGGGGCGCGCGTGCGGGTGCTCGAGGCGAGCGACGCGGTCGGTGGCCGCGCGCGCACCGATGCTGTGGACGGGTTCCTGCTCGACCGCGGGTTTCAGGTGCTGCTCACCGCCTACCCGCAGGCCGCGGCGCAGCTCGACCTGGATGCGCTCGAGCTCGGCGAGTTCGAGCCGGGCGCGATGGTCTGGAACGGCCGGCGCCTCGCCTGCGTCGCCGACCCGCGCCGCCTGCCGCACCTCGCGCTGGGGACGCTGCGCGCGGGCGTCGCCACGCCGCGCGACATGGTGCGGCTGCTCGGCCTGCTGCGCGCCGTGCAGCGGCCCGACGATCCCTACGACCTGCTCGACGGTGCGGCCGACGACGGCGCCGCCGAGCTGTCGTCGGCGCAGCTGCTGCGCGACCGCGCCGGCATGAGCGACCGGTTCGTCGAACGCTTCGCGCGCCCGTTCTTCGGCGGCATCCTGCTCGACGCCGAGCTCGGTGCGAGCAGCCGCATGCTCGAGTTCGTGCTGCGGATGTTCGCGCAGGGCGCTGCCGCGCTGCCCGCCGCCGGGATGGGCGCCATCGCGCAGCAACTCGCAGAACGGCTCGCCCCTGGCACGGTCGAGCTGGGCGTGACGGTCGAGGCGGTGGAGGAGGGGCGCGTCACCTGCGCCGATGGTCGCGTCGTGGCCGGTCGATCGGTCATCGTCACCGCCGGGCCGTGGGCGAGCGCCGACCTGCTCGGCGCCGAGTGGGGCGAGCGCGAGGCCGTCGGCTGCACCACCACGTACTTCGACGCGCCCGGCTCCCCGCTGCGACGCCGCATGCTCGCCCTCAACGGGGTCGGCCCCGCCGATGGGCCGGTCAACGAGGTGAGCGTGCCCAGTGACGTCGCGCCCGCGTACGCGCCCGCGGGCCGCTCGCTCGTCGGCGCCACCTGCATCGGCGACGCGCCCGACGTAGGCACCGAGCTCGAGGCGCGCATCCGCGCCCAATTGCGACGCTGGTTCGGCCCCGCCGTCGACGAGTGGCGCCTCCTGCGCACGGTGCGCGTGCCGCAGTCGCTGCCCGACCAGTCGCCGCCGTGGATGCGCACGCGCGACTGGCCGGTCGAGGTGCACCCGGGGCGCTACGTCGCCGGCGACCATCGCGACACCGCCTCCATCGACGGGGCCCTGCGTTCCGGAGCACGCGCCGGGCGGCTCGCCGCGGCGCACGCGCTCGGCGCCTGACCCGTCAGCTCTCGAACAGGGCGGCGTCCCACGCGCCGTTCGCGGCGTTGATGGACGCGTTGGTCACGTTGCAGACGGGGTCCGGTTCACTCCTCGAAGCAGTTGCGAGGGGCGCGACATGTGAGGGAGAAGTACGGATCGCGCGGACTGATCGAGAGATACGAGTCGCGGATCAAGGCTGCACGCGCCGGGCCCGAGGAGGGGCCCATGGGTGCACGGCAACATCGGAGGGTGCGAAGCGTGCGCAGCTGGTGCTGCGCGTGTCTCGTCGTGCTCGCCGCGGCGACCGCTGCGCCGGCGCAGGGTGAGGACACCGCGCCGCTGGCGGGCGAGCTGCAGGTGTCGCACGTGGCGATCTCGCCGGACGGCGACGGCCGCGCGGACGACGCGGAGCTCGCGTTCCGCGTGGCACGCACGTCGTGGGTGCGCGCCGCGATCGTCGACGATGCCGGCGTCGCACGCCGCGTGCTGTGGTCCTCGCAGGTCGATCCGGGACAGATCACGCTCACGTGGGACGGGCTCGACGACTCAGGCACACGGCTGCGCGACGCGCGCTACCGCGTTCGCGTCGAGGCGTGGCCCGCGCCGACCGAAGGCGCACCCCTCACTGCCGCGCCGACCACGTCCCCTGCGGTCGCGATCGAGCGCAACGTCGACGTCGACACCCGCGCGCCCGCCCTCGACGTCGCGAAGGCGCTGCGTCACCGCGCCGGCCTGCGACTGCTCGACGTGCCGCTCGGTGTCAGCGAGGAGTCGCTCGTCGAGGTGCACGTGTACGAGGGCAAGGCCCGGCGCCTCGAGCCGCTCGCCCTCGCCCTGCCCGCCGGGCGCGCACACGCGACGGTCCGCACCTCCGACAAGCTCTTCCGCACTCGGGCAGCCGGCTCCTACCGCATCGAGCTCGTCGCGAGCGATGCGGCGTGGAACACCACGCGCCGCTGGATCACCGTCCGCACCACGCGCGACCGGGTGTTCGTGCCGCCCACGCGCTGGGACGCGGGCTCCGACGGCGTGTCACTCCCCACGTGGCTGCGCCCGATCATGCTGCGCGCCACGGTCAAGGCCGGCGTGCCGGCCGAGTGGGCGAGCTCGCCGGCGCTCGCCCAGCTGCTGCTGCACGAGAGCACCTTCAACCCGCGCGCGCAGAACCCGACCTCCACCGCCTACGGGCTCTTCCAGTTCTTGGACTCCACGTGGGCCGGCTCGAGCGGGCGCAAGACGAGCGACCCCTACCTGCAGAGCGTCTACGGCCTGCGTTACATCAAGCACCGCTACCGCACCCCCGAGCGGGCGTGGGCCTTCTGGCAGCGGCAGTGGCCGCACTGGTACGCCGTCACCGACGGCGGGCGCGAGGTGGCGCTCGGCACGCTCGCGACGCGGCGGATCGAGGAACTGCAGCTGTCGCACGCATCGGTCTCGCCCAACGGCGATGGCCACGCCGACGCAGTGGATGTCACGCCACGCATGCGCCTGGCGTCGACGGCTGCCGTGACCGTGCGCACGGGCGCGGGCGTCGTCGTGTGCTCGCTCTGGTCGAGCGACCTGCCGGCCGGTGACACCACGCTCGCGTGGGACGGCCTCGATGACAGCGGCCACCACGTGCCCGACGGCACGTACACCGTGAGCGTGCGGGCGTTCGCCGCCGACACGCCGGGCGACGTCGACGAGGCGACCGCCACCGTCGCCGTCGACACGACCACCGCGCGGCCCGTCGCCGCCGGCGTGCGCGTGCGAGCCCGCGGCGCGGCCCTGCTGCGCGTGCCGGTGCAGCTCGCGGAGGAGGCCCAGGTCACCGTGGGCGTGCGCGATGGCGCCCGCACGCGCGAGCTCACCTTCCTCCAGCCCGCCGGACCCTCCTACATCGAGCTGCGAGCGCCCCGCGCGTGGGAGGTCGCTCGTCGCGCGGGTCACGGCACCGTGTCGGTGCGCGCCACCGACGCCGCGTGGAACGAGGCCGCAGCCGTCGTGCCCGTCGACATCGTGCCCGCGCCCGTCTCGTCACCCTCCTCGCCCGTCGCGTGGGGCGGAGGCGCGCTGCTGATGCCGGTGCACGGCACGATCACCTCGCCGTTCGGCAGTCGCTGGGGCCGCATGCACGAAGGCCTCGACATCGCCGCGCCGTCGGGCACCGCCATCCTCG
>JAOPYS010000310.1 GCA_025964465.1 Thermoleophilia bacterium | reverse complement strand
CGATCGCGTTCGAGCCCTTGTGCGCAACGCCGTTGGCCTGCGCAACGACGGAGCCGCCCTTGCGCACCTCGAGCTCGGCGACCCCGGCCGCGGTCGCGGCGTAGGCCAGCGTGACGGGCTTGCCGGGCGCCCCGCCCAGTGAGGAGAGCGCGAGCGCCACGACGAGCGGGACGGGCGTGGTGACGGTCGTCACGACCGGCGGCGTCGGGGTCACGGTGACGGGCGTCGGGTTCACCGTGATCGGCGTCGGGGCCGCCGTCGGGGGACCCGGGACGCTGCTGGAGAAGGCCCCGGGCGTCGCACCGTTGGCGACGAGGACGTTGCCACCCGCGTCGGCGATGGTGCCGCCGTCGTGCGCGTCCACGGCCGCGGCGTTTCCGAAGAACGTCGAACTGGAGACCGTGGCGGCCACCCCGGCCCCGGCGCGAACCGCCGTGCCGCCGTGCGTGATGGTGCTGTGGTCGACGAGCACCTGCGCGTTCGACGAGGCGGAGGCATCCACGCCGCCGCCACATGCGTCGGTCACGTCGACGTCGTGCAACGAGACGAACGCATCGGCACCGACGGTGGCGGCGACTGACACCGCCGCGCCCGACAGGGTCGAGATCGAGACGTGGTCCAGACGCACGGAGCGCGCGTTGACGATGCGCACCCCGGCGAGGCCGTTCGCCTTGCAACCGGTGGTCGGCTCGGGCGAGGTCGCGGCTGACTTGATCGAGATGTTGCGGATCACGACGTCGATGCCGGCGCCGTTGATGACGATGCCGTTCGTGCCGCCCGACACGAGCACGCCCGCGAGGGTGCCGGCTCCATCGATCGTCATGGAGCGCGTGATCGTGACGGCGCCGAAGCCGCCCGGGTCGAGCGCGTCGATCTCGCCGGCGTCGTTGGTCTTGCTGATCGCGCCGGCGAACGTCTTGCAGGGCGCGGTGCGCGAACACGGGTTCACGTCGTCGCCGACCCCCGAGACCCAGGTCCGCGTGGCGGCGGAGAGCGCGAAGGCGGAACTCGCGGCGACCAGCATGACGAGCAGGACGGCGAGGATGGACGACACGAGCGCGCGAGGATTCAACATGTTCCGGAAGCTAGCAGCAGATCCACCGTCGAAGCGATCGCTGACAGCGGCGGCGCTCGTCGACGGCCACGACCCTGTCCGGTTCCGGACGCTGCACGGGCACCCGCGCCACACGTCCAGTCACGCTGTGCGATCCTGTTCGGACGCGGCAGCTCGCCGTGTCCCCTCCACACCACGAACTCGTACCCGGGCCACCGCTTCTGTGCGGCATCACCCGCACGCGCAGAAGGAAGACAACATGCCCGCCAGTCCCGTTCGCTTCGCCGACATCGTCGGCGTCGATGCTCGTCTCGCCGCCGTCCTCGAACGTCGCGAGATGATCCACGCCTTCCCCGTCCAGGCCGCCGTCATCCCGGCCGGCATCGAGGGGCGCGACCTGCTCGTGCAGTCCCCCACCGGCTCGGGCAAGACGCTCGCCTTCGGCATCCCGATCATCGAGCGCCTCGAGCGCGACACCAAGTCGCCCGCCGCGATCATCCTCGTGCCGACCCGCGAACTGGCGGTGCAGGTCGCTGCCGACCTCGCGCCGATCGCCACAGGCAAGCAGCTGCGCGTGATCGCCGTGTACGGCGGTTCGCCCATCCACATCCAGAGCAAGCAGGCCAAGGACGCCGCGATCATCGTCGCCACGCCCGGCCGCCTCGACGACATGATGCGCCAGCGCAAGATCGACCTGCGCGGCGTCCGCACCCTCGTCCTGGACGAGGCCGACCGCATGCTCGACATGGGCTTCCAGCCGCAGGTCGACGCGATCGCCGACCAGCTGCCGAACCAGCGCCAGACGATGCTCTTCTCTGCAACGCTCGAGGGACGCGTCGCGGTCGCCGCGGCCAGCTACACCAACGACCCCAAGGTCGTGACGGTCGACACCGCCGCGGTCGGCGAGGGCGGCAAGATCCAGCACGTGATCTGGAACACCACCGGCGGCATCAAGGTGGACACGGTCCTCGAGGCGCTCGAGATGGAGCGCGACCTCGCCGTCGTCTTCGTGCGCACGAAGCGCTCGGCCGACACGCTCATGGGTCGCCTCCGCGAGCACGGCGTGCGCGCCACCGCCATCCACGGCGGCATGACGCAGCGCGAGCGCCTCAACGAGTACAAGCGCTTCCAGGAGGCGCAGTGCGACGTGCTCGTCGCGACTGACGTGTTCGCGCGCGGCATGGACCTCGACCGCATCACGCTCGTGGTCAACTACGACGTCCCCGAGGACGCCGACACCTACCGCCACCGCACCGGCCGCACGGGTCGCGCGGGGCGCACCGGCACCGCCGTGACGCTGATGACGGGTGCGCAGCGCAAGCAGCTGCGCCGCATGATCCGCGAGGCCGGCATCGAGATGTCGGTGTTCGACGACGTGCGCAACACGAAGCGCACGCGACGCGAGCCGCTCCCCGAGTCGCAGCACTTCTCGCCGGCGCCGAACCGCCCGGCGCGCCCCGCCGGGAACGGCGCCAAGCCTCCCTTCTCGCGCGGCCACGGGGGTGCGCGCCCCGGCGCGCGTCCCGAGGCACGCGGCACCTACGGCCGCAAGCAGGGCAACCCCGGCAGCGCCGGCGGCACGGGCAAGGGCGGCGGCCTCGTCGTCAGCTACGACCCCGCCAAGGGCTTCGGCTTCATCACCCCCGAGCGCGGCGGACCGGACGTGTTCTTCCACCGCAAGGCGATCGGCGGCGACTGCGACCCGGCCGAGCTGCGCAAGGGCGCGAAGGTCGCGTACGAGGCACAGCAGCACGACCGCGGCGTGCGCGCCTCCGACGTGCGCCTGCTCGAGGCAGCCCGGAGTTGACCGTGGTGGTTGGCGACGGCACGTGGCCGGCGGAGGAGGTCGCTCGCACGAGTGACCCGGCACGGCTGTCGGCCGTGCGCCGCGCCGGCCTGCTCGACGGGTCGACGACCCCGGCGCTCGACCGGCTGGCAGCGCTCGCCGGTCGGGTGGTCGGCGCGCGCGTCGGGCTCGTCACGATCATCGGTGACGACGAGCAGCTGCACTGGGCCGGCCAGGCCGGGTTGCCCGCGCCGCTCGACGACGCCCGCACGACGAGCTTCTCTCGCTCGCTGTGCCGCTACGTGGTCGTCGACGACGCGGCGCTCGTGCTCGAGGACACACGCGCCGACCCGCGCGTGCGCGACCACCTGGCCGTGACCGAGCTGGGCGTTGCCGCCTACGCCGGCGTGCCGGTGCGCGCGCCGGACGGCGAGGCACTCGGCACGCTCTGCGTGCTCGACACCGAGCCGCGGACGTGGTCGCCCGAGGACCTGCAGACCCTCGAGGACATCAGCGTGGCGGTCGCCGCGGAGATCGAGGCGCGCGCGCTGCTGCTCGAGCGCGAACGCGACCAGGCGAAGCTCAGCACGCTCGCCGACATCGGCGACGCACTCGCGCGCGCCACGGGCCACGAGCAGCTCGCGTCCACCGTGGCAGACCAGCTCGTGCCGCGCATCTGCGACTGGTGCATCGTGGAGCTCGAACCGTTCGCGTCTTCCGGGCGCGCGCGACGCGTGGTGGTGGCGATCGGCGCGGCCGACGACACGATGCGCAGCGCGGTCGTGCGGCTGCGCGAGCTCGCTCGCGCCGCGCCGCAGTGGCGTTCCCCGACGCTCGACGCGACCCGCGCGAAGCAGTCCATCTACCTGCCCGACACCCGTCTCGAGGACCTGTTCGACGGGGACGTCGCCACCATGCCCGAGGAGCTCGCTGCCCTCGTCGAGCAGACCGGGCTGCGGGTCATCTCCGCCGTGCCGCTCGTCGCCGACGACGTGACCATCGGGGCGATCTCGTTCATCCGCGGCGACGTCGCCCGCGGGTTCAGCGAGGACGAGCTGGAGATCCACGCGGAGGTGGCGCGCCAGCTCGCGTTGGCCGTGAACGTCGCCCGCCTCGGTGAGGAGGTCGCGCGGCGCGCCAGGGCCGCGCAGGCGCTCGACCGCATCGGCGACGGCGTCGTGCTGCTGGACGGTGACATGGGCATCGCGCTGTGGAACCCCGGCGCCGCGCGCATGCTGGGCCTGTCGGCCGACGAGGTGCTCGGCCGCCACGTCGACGAGGTCTTCCCCGGCCTGGTCCCAGCCATGGACACGTCGATCGGCGGCGCCGGGCTGATCATGCAGGTCCGCACGCCCGACGGGCCGCGCTGGCTCGCCGTCACGGGTGACCGCATCGGCGCGGATTCCGTCTTCGCGCTGCGCGACATCACGCAGGAGCGCGAGCTCGAGCGGACCCGCATCGACATGGTCGCCACCGTCTCGCACCAGCTGCGCACCCCGGTGACGTCGGTGCTGGCCGCGGCGATCACGCTGCAGCGCGACGACATCGAGCTGGGCGAGGACGTGCGCGCGGGGCTGCTCGACATGATCGTCCAGCAGGGGCGACGGCTCGAGGAGCTGTGCGACGACGTGCTGCTCGCCTACCGCCTCGGCAATGGCGCCCACACCGTGGCGTCCGTCCCCGTGGAGCTGGCGCCGCTGCTCGGTGAACTCGCCGATTCCATGGCCGGTCGCGACGCCGCGGACGGGTCGATCGTGCTCCCGTCCGAGCTGGCCGACGTCCGCGTGGTCGGCGACGCCCACTCGCTGCGCCAGGTCTTCTCCAACCTCATCGAGAATGCCGTGAAGTACTCGCCCGAGGGCAGCGAGGTGCAGCTCGAGGTCGAACGCCTGGGTGACCGCGTCGAGGTCGCCGTGGTCGATTCAGGGATCGGCATCCCGATCGACCAGCACGACGCGGTGTTCGAGCGCTTCCACCGGCTCGACCCGGACATGGCGCGCGGCGTCGGCGGCACGGGCCTCGGGCTCTTCGTCGTGCGCGAGCTGCTCGGGCTGATGGACGGCACGGTGCGCGTGGAGCCCGGCGATCCGGGCACGCGCATGGTCGTCACCCTCCCGCTCGACGTTTGACGCTCCCCGTCGCGGTCACACACCCGGTGATACCTCGCACCGGAGAGGCCCGACATGCCCGACGCATGGACCGACAAGCAGGAGCGCCAGTACCGCCACATCCGCGACGGGTACGTCAAGTCCGGGGCATCCCCGGAGGAGGCGGAGGAGCGGGCGGCGCGTACGATCAACGCGCGGCGTGAGGCAGCGGGCGAGGCCAAGGGCGGCGACGGCGCGCCGAGCAAGGACGACCTCTACCAGCAGGCGCGACGCTTCGACATCGCGGGCCGGTCCAAGATGGACAAGCGCGAGCTCGAGGATGCGATCGCCGGGCACCGCGGCGGTGCGGGCGAGCCGCGATCCGACACCTGACCGGCGCCGGGCCGCGGCATCGGCTCCCTGCTGGGCGGTGTGCTCAGGCGGGGACGAGGCGCGGGCGACCGGCCCACGAGGCGTCCGTGCTGGGTACGAACGTCCGGGCGCCGTCGATCAGCGCGACGAGGGCTGCGGAGCGCACGACCGCGGGGTTGTTGCGCCCGGTGCCGTCGTCGGTGCGGAGGTTGCCGGCGGCGAACGGCACGCTCGAGCGGCTGGTCAGGCGCGTCTGCGGCGGGTACGGCGCGTGCGTGGACGTGGAGACCCAGGTCGTGCTGGATGCGTGCACGTCGTGGATGCGGTAGCCGCCGCGCCACGTCATGACCGCGAGGCCCGGCATGTCGCCGGCGCTGAGCGCACGGGCCGCCGCGATCGCATCGGTGACGCTGGCGAAGGTGTCGATGCCGCCGCGCGCGCCGGCGAGGCGGAACTCACGCTCGGTGGTCCACACGGTTGCGCCGCCGCCGGGGAATGCGTTGGTGCGCACGTCGATCGTCTGGCTGGCCAGCACGTCGGTGGTGGGGCGGGCTGCGCGGGGGGCGGCGCTGGGGGCGACCTGCATCTTCCGTGACCTTCCGGGAGGCGCGGGCATCCATGCCGCACGCGGGTTGTGCGTCGGGGATCGTACCGTGCAGCCGAGGGCCGTGGTGCAGTGCCGGGTCGATCGCGCGGCGAGCCCCACGGCCGTGACCAGCCGCTACTCGGCGATCGCGCGCAGCGTCGTGGCGAGCAGCTCGTCGGCGCGCGCGACGTGCTCGTCGGTCATCACCTGCAGGTCCTTGCTCCGCCCGTTGAGCTTGCCCTCGGAGATCTCGTCGGCGGCCCGGCTGCGGCGCAGCTCGTTGATCGCATCGCGGCGGGCCAGGCGCACCGCGACCTTCGCGTCCTCCGCCAGCTCCCGCGCCTGCTTGGCGAGCACGTCGCGTCGCTCCGCCGTGGGCGCTGGCAGCTCGAGCCGCACGCGCACGCCGTCGACGCGCGGGCGCGCACCCAGGTCCGAGTCGCCGAGCGCGCGCTCGATCGCCGGAACGAGCGATGGGTCGTGCGCGGTGATCACGAGTGCACGCGGCGGCTGCGCCGACACCTGCGCGACCTGCGCCAGCGGGAGCTCGCTGCCCCACGCCTGCACGCGCACGCCCGCGACGAGCTCGACCGTGGCGCGTCCGGCCCGCAGCCCGGCCATCCGCACGCGCGCGTCCTCGAGCGCGCCCTCCATCCGCCTGCGGGTCGCTCCCATGCCGTGCGTCGCCATGGTCGGCCCGATACCCGCGCGGACGCCGCCGCGAACTGCGCCGCCGCAGCATCCGCACCTGCGATGCTCGCCGGCGCACCCCGCACCCTTCGACCTTCGGAGCACGACATGGACGTCACGCCCGCCGCCCCCGCAGCTTCCCCCGCGCCCTGGCTGATCCGCGAATTCAGCGACCTGCGCTCGACCCTCGAGCGCTACGACGCGAACCTCACCTCGTGGGAGAACCACGGCAGCACCTACCCCGACGCCGGGCTCCAGCGCGACTACGACGTCCTCGCCACCCGCTTCGACACGGCCCGCACCGAGTTCGCCCGCGTGCGGCCCGATGCCTCCACCCTCAACGCGCGGCTGGGCGCCGACGCGCTCAAGATCTCGCGCACGGCGGGCCAGCTCGACGTGATGAGCCAGCACGGCACCGTGTTCGGCTCGGGCTGGAGCTCCACGCTCGACGCCCCGATCCGCGACGCAGCCGAAGCACTCGACCTGCTCCTCGGCGCGCCGGCCGTCGCTGCCTGACCGCCACGCGCTCCGCGCGAATCCGCACCGAACATCGAGGGGCCCCGCATCGACGTGATGCGGGGCCCCTCGTGCGTGATGGAGGCGGATGGATTCGAACCATCGTAGGCATAGCCAGCGGGTTTACAGCCCG
>JAOPYS010000284.1 GCA_025964465.1 Thermoleophilia bacterium | reverse complement strand
GCGAGCCACGGCGCGCCGGGGACGGCGCCGTCGCGCGCGAGCGGCCCGAAGCAGGCCCACGAGGGCGCACACCAGGCGCGGGACGGCGCGAAGCGCGGCGACACCACCGGCGGGAAGCAGGCGAAGGACGGTGCCGGCACCGCGAAGGGTCCCGGTCAGGGCGGCGGCACGGGCTCCGCGGGGACGATCTCAGTCGAGGGCGGTGGCGGCGACGGGTTCACGATGACGAAGGGCGCCGACGGCAGCATCAGCGGTGAGATGCAGGTGCCCGACACCGGCGGCGCCGGCGGCAGTGGTGACGCGGGCAGTGGCGAGACGGTCGAGGTGGGCGCCGAGGACGGCAGCACAAGCTCCGTCATACAGGCCGACCTCGCCGGCGGTGGCCCCGCAGGCGAGGGGAAGGCCACGATCGGCGGTGACGGCGCTCCCACGGCTGGGGGTGCCGACGGTGCCGGGGCCACGGGTGACAACGCCGCGAAGGTCAAGGCGCTGCTCAAGGCCTTCGCCGATGGCAAGCTGGACACGGCGGAGCGGGCGAGCCTCACCAAGGCAGGGCTCGGCAAGGCCGACGTGAAGGCTGCGCAGGCGGCCGCGAAGGACGGCGAGCTCACGAAGGCGGAGGCCACGAAGGTCGCGGGCGGCTGAGCTGGCGCCACACCACTCCCACACACGCACCGGGTCCCGCCGGTGCGACCTCGAGGGCTCGGTCCGGCTTCCCCCCGGATCGGGCCCTCGGCGTCTTCGGGGGTCGGCGCCCGAGGCCGACCCGTCGAAGGAGCTACTCCTGTCGGCTGCCCGGGAACTTGAAGCCCGGGAACTTGAAGCCCGGAAACTTGAAGCCGGGGAACTTGAAGCCCGGCGTGTCGCCCCCGGCCAGCGCGCCCGCGATCTCCGAGCCGTGCTCGCGCAGGATGTTGGCCACGGCCGCATCGTCGGAGAGCGGCGCGCCGGAGGCGTCGAGCGTCATCCACGTGCCCTCACGCGGCGGCTGGTGCAGCGCGAGCTGGATCTGCTCCTGCACGCGAATGGCGGGCAGCTCGACGGCACGCACGTGCCCCGGCAGGTCGCCCGCTGCCGCGTACTTCGTCAGCGCGTCACCCTGGGCCGCGTACTGCTGGCCGTGCGTCGCCTCGTGCGCCAGCAGCGGCAGCACGGTGCCGATCGTGTGGCGCGCCTGGTCGCGGGCCGCCTCGGTGAACTTCGGGTCGATGGGACCGCCGGAGTCGCGCTGCGCGCGGAAGGTGCGCAGCAGCGTCGCCGCCGCCGTCACCTCCGTCATCATCGACCGTCGCACCGTGACCGCCCCGGTCGCCGGGTCGTAGAACCCGTCGACGCCCGCCGGCATCGCCGCGTCGTCGCGCATGGCGAAGGTGGTCGAGCCGAGCAGGCCGTCGAGGTCGAAGGGGAGCGCGTTGGCACCCATGATCTGGATGAGGCCCTTGAGCAGCGACGGGTCGACCGTGTCGCCAGCGGCCGTGCCGGTCGCGGTGGCCGGGACCGTGGCCACGCCGGAGATGCTCCCGCTCGTGCTGCTCCCGAGGAGCCCGGCGCCGGACACCGCCGCGGTGGTTCCCGTTCCCGC
This sequence comes from Thermoleophilia bacterium, assembly GCA_025964465.1. Lineage (GTDB taxonomy): Bacteria > Actinomycetota > Thermoleophilia > Gaiellales > SKUG01 > JAGQUL01. The sequence goes on along the minus strand of JAOPYS010000284.1, from coordinate 2,458 downwards.
CCCCGTCGTCGCTGAGCCACCGGTCGTGCGCGCGGGTGCTGCCGCGACCAGCCGTGCTCCGCCGGCGGCCTGCGCGCCCGCCGGGCTCACGGCGATGAACCCACCGCCGACGGTCGAACCGTGGAGGGGCTGCACGGTCGCAGCAGTGGTGCCCACCGCCGCGGTACGCGCGGGTGTGGCCCGGATGGTCGATGCGCTCACGACGCTGTTGGTCGGCATGGTTCGTCCCGGTCGTCGGTGAGGGCGTGCATGAGTCGCACCCGGGTGGTCGTCCCGGTCTTGCGGTAGAGCGTGCCGAGGTGCTTCTCGACCGTCTCGACCCGGACGCCGAGCGAACGCGCGACCTCGGGGTTGGGGGCGCCGGCGGCGACGAGCCGGGCGACCTGCGCCTCGCGCGCGGTGAGGCCGTGCACGTCGGCCTCACTGGTCGAGCGCGACGCCAGTCGCACCGCGCCACCGCGCGACCGCACCAGCGCGGCGATGCGATCGGCGTCTCCGTGCGCACCCATGCGAGCGAGCCGTCGGGCCGCGGACGCCAGGGCGAGCGCAGCAGCCGTGTCATCGGCGCCGGTGCACAGGGCGGACGCCTCGCAGCGCACTGCGTCGAGCGCGCGTCCGTGCCGGCGCCACGCCCCGCCGAATTCCAGCAACGCAACCCGGCGAGCATCGACGTCGACGTCGAGCAGCAGGTGCAGCTCCTCGAGCGCGAGCGTCGCGAGCGGGCACGAGGCGCCCAGCCCCTCGCGCAGCTGCGCCGCGAGCTGGAGGAGGCCCGGGGCTTCGTCGCGCACCGCGATCCGCGCCAACCACAGCGCCAGGCGGGCGGTGGCCGCGTCCTCCTCGGGCGACCACTCCGCGAGCAGGCCGCGGGCTGCGTCGACATCGCCTCGCGCCGCGGCGATGCGCACGTCGTCGATCCGCACCTCGTCCAGGAAGCTGACGTATCCGAAGCGCGCCGAGCGGCGGCGTGCGTCCTCGAGCAACGTGGTGGCGCCCGACAGGTCGCCGCGTTCGACCGCGACGTGCGCGGCCTGGCAGACCGTCGCGGCCGCGTACGCGCACCCGTCCGCCGCACCCGCCACCGCCCCCAGCGCGGCGCGCGCCTCGTCGCCTGCCTCGTCGAGCCGACCGGCATTGACCAGCGCCGAGGCGGCGAAGGCGCGTGCGCACCCGGCGAGCCCCGGCTCGACCGCGCTCGCCGCGAAGGTCGCCGCCGCCGCGGCCTCCGCGACCTGCTCCTCGGTCCGAAGCGCGTCGGCCAGCATGTCGGTGAGGGACAGCCACGCACGCACGCCGGCCTCGTCGCGGCCGGTGGCCAGGTGCGCGTCCCGGGCCGCCGCCGCATGGACGATCGCGCTCGTCAGGTCGCCGGCGTACGCGTCGCACACGGCGAGCTTTTCGTGCGCCGTCGCCTCGAGGTACTCGTCCCCGAGCTCCACGGCGCGCGCGAGCGCGACCCGGTCCAGCAGCGCCGCCCCGGCGTAGTCGCCCTCGAGCGTGGCCAGGCACGCCGCAGCCCGGGCCCCCCAGCCCACGGGCCCGTCCGCCGATCGCACGAACGAGGCAGCGTGCTCCAGACGCGCGCGTCGCACGCCGTCACGGTCGACCCAGAAGAGGTGGAACGTCGCGCACGCGATCGCCTCGAGGTCGCCGGCGCGCGTGGCGAACCGCAGCAGCGCCAGCCACGCGTCCCGGCTCGGCTCGCCGGCGTCGTGGAGGCGGTGTGCGCGCAGGCGCAGGCCAGCCGTGCGTGCAGCCACGCCCGGCTCGAATCCCGTCCCGGAGTCGACCGCGTCCCGGGACCCGTGCGTGTCGCAGGCTCCCACCGATCCACTATGCGGCCGACCCCCCGGCGGGTCAACGGCCGGGGCCCGGCCCGCGCGCACCGGCGTCAGCGTCCACCCGCCCCTGCGCGGGCCGCCACGGCCGCTGCCTTGGCGCGGTCCTTCTCCGCGACGTCGCTGAACGCGAGCTGGAGGTCGTCCGGCGTGAACCAGATGTGCTCCATCGCGGGCCCGTCGGCGGAGTGGCGGTGCGCCGTCCCCATTCCGAGGTCCGGCACCTTGTCCTTGCCACCCGGGAAGAACGCGCCGATCGGCGTGCCCGTCTTCGTGTCGAACACGATCAGCTTCGGCACGGGCATCCCGGGGTGCGTCGCCGCGAACTGCTTCGCGAGCGCGTCGGGGACCTTGCGGTGGGAGGAGTTGGGGCCGCCCTGCGCGCTGCCCTCGGTGTTCTGCATCGTCAGCCCGCCGAAGGCCTGCATCGTCGCTGCGAGCAGTGCCTTGGCCTTCGCCGGATCCTCCGGCGTGGTGCGCGGGATGATGATGTGGTGCGCGTCGCCGCCTGCGCCGCCCATGCCCGGCATCCCGGCCATGCCCGCGCCGTGCGCGTGCCCGGCGGCTGCGCCGCCTCCGCGGTCGACCGCCTTCGCACCGGCCGCGGCGTGCGAGTGGGC
>JAOPYS010000279.1 GCA_025964465.1 Thermoleophilia bacterium | reverse complement strand
CGCGATGCTCGCGGGCTGGCTCGCGGTCGTGGTCGCGGTCGCGCCGTCGTCGGTGCGCGACCACCTCGCGCCGGCGCTCGCCGTCCTCGCCGCGGCGATCGCCGTCGGGTGGCTCGTGGCCCGCCTGCTGCACGGGCGCGAGGCGTGGCTGCTGGCGCTCGGCGCGGCGGTGCTCACCGCACGCGTCCCCGTGCCGATCGGCGGCGGGGACGACGCGATGCTGCTCGCACCCCTCTACCTCGTGGTCGGCCTGTCCGCGCTCGTCCTGATCCGCACCGAGCTGCGGGCTGCGTACGGCCCCGTCGCGCTGCGACGCACGCTCGACCGGGGCGGCGCGACCCGCATGCTCGACGTTGGCACCTACGCCGTGCCGGCCGTCGCGGCGCTGTCGCAGCTGTGGACGTGGGACGCGACCGGCAGCGCCGAGGCGCTCGCGTTCTTCCTGCTGCCCTTCCCCGTGCTGTTCGCGGTCGTGCGTGCGTGGGCGGCGCGCGGCATCTCGCTGCGCCCGGCCGCCTGGGCGCTCGTCACGGTCGGCGGGGTCTCCGCCGTGCTCGGCCTCGCCCAGGCAGTGACGCTGCACGTGTGGTGGAACCCCAAGGTGATCAACTCCAACCGCTTCCGCCCGGATTTCCGCACCAACTCGCTGTTCTGGGACCCCAACATCTACGGGCGCGCCCTCGTCGTCGTCCTGCTCGCCGCGGTGGCGTGGCTGCTCGTGTCACGGGCGGCGTCCCGCCGCCACGTGGTCGCGGCAGCGGTCGGCATCGTCGTCGGTGTCGCAGCGCTCTGGCACACCTACTCGCAGTCCAGCTGGTTCGCGCTCGCCGCGGCGCTCGCGGTCGTCGCGGTGCTGACACTGCCGCCACGACCCCGCCGCTGGACGGCCGCGGTGCTGGTGCTGGTCGCCGTCGTGGCGCTGCCGGTGTCGGCGCGCGACCTCGCCGGAGACGACGCGAGCGGGCGCGAGAACGTCGTGCGGACGGGGCTCGCGCTCGCGGGCGAACGCCCCGTGCGCGGCTGGGGCGTGGGGAGCTTCGAGTCCGCCGCCACGGCACGCGCCGTGGAGCGGGGCGACGCGGAACCCGGGCTGCTCGCGTCACACACCACGCCCGTGACGGTGCTGGCCGAACTCGGCATCCTCGGCGCAGCGGCGTACCTGGCCCTGCTCGCCGGAGCCGTGGCGGCGATCCTCGCGCGCTGGCGGCGCACGTCGACCCCAGCTGCCGCCGCACGCGCCGCCGGCGTCGACCCCGCGGACCCGGGCTGGCCGGACGCCCCGGTCGTCTGGGCCGGCGCGGTCATCGTCGCGCTCTTCGCCCACAGCCTGCTGTACGCGGGATTCTTCGAGGACGCCACGCTGTGGGCGGCGCTCGCGCTGCTGGCGAGCCTGCCGGTCCTGTCGGCGTCGCCCGACCACGGGGCCGCCCCCGGATACAGCGACGGGGACGCCACCGGAGCCGAGCGAGCGGCAGCGGTGACGTCCCCGACCTGAACCAGTCGATCAGGCGATGCCGGCCTCGATCGGCTTCGGCGCGTCGTCCTTGAGCAGCGCCGACGCCGTGAGCCCCAGTGCCGCGCCACCGGCGATGCCGGCCTTGAGGCCCACGCCACGGGCGGCCAGCCCCACGGCTGCACCCGCTGCGGCGCCCGCACCCACCGACAGTCCGACCTTCTTGATGTCGGGCATCGTCGCGGAGAGGCCGAACCCGATGCCGCCGACCGCCGCGGCGCTGATCGCCGTGCCGGCGCCGACCACGAGGCCCTTGGCGACATGGAACTTGCCGAGCTGCAGGCCGCTGTCGGGGATCATCTTCGACAGTCCCTTGAACGCCCCGAGCCCGCCGGCGATCGCACCGGTCCCGGCCGCCACCGCCGCCACCGGCTTGTCCACCGAGCCGTTGGCCTTGTGGGCGTCCTTGGCGTCGTTGAGGAACTGCTGGAGCGGGAGCCGCGCCGAGCTGAGCACCCCGATGAGCGCCGCACCGACGAGCACGCTGCCCGCCGCCTTGGGCGCAGCGGCCATGCCCTCGAACGCCGCGGAGCGCGACACGAGCGCGGCGGTCGCAGCAGTCGCGGCAACCGTGCCACCGGCCCACATCGCCGCGTTGGCGTGGTTGCCACCGCTCGCGTCGAGCGCCTGGCTGTACTCCTTCGCGGCGATGACGCCGGCGATGCCGACACCCGCTGCACCGACGCCGAGCGCGCCCTTCTCGCCGAGCTTCTGGATCATGCCCGTGACGGGGCCGCGCGAGAGCACGTGGCCCGCGATGTTGGCACCGTTCTTGAGCGGGGTGACGCCGGCCTGGCTCGTGACGCCTGCAAGGGCACCCGCCACTGCGAGCGCACCGCCGCCGAGGATGCCGGCCGCGAGCAGGTCGCCGTGCATGGCACCCGCGCGCTCGGAGTTGGAGTACTTGTTCTGGACGGCGTCGCGCATGCCCCACGCGGAGCCGAAGGAGACGCCCGTGGAGACGGGGCCGACCTCGTTGAAGTGGTTGATGCCACCGCGGGCGAAGCTCGTGATGCGGTTGCCGGCGTTCATGTCGTGCTGCGGCGCCTGCACGTTCTCCTCGCCGATGTGGCCCTCGCCCACCTTGACGTGCTTGGCGCCCTGGTAGCCGGCGATGCCACCGATGATGGCGCCCGCACCCGACACGAGCGGGGCGTAGCGGCCGGCGAACTTCTGTCCGACCTTGAGGCCCGCGAAGGTGCCGGCCACGACCCCGGTCGCCGCGCCGACGGCGCCGAGGTGGCCGTCGTCCTGCGTGATCTGGATCATCTTCTTCGTGCCCGCGGCCGTCGCCAGGCCGAGCGCGGCGACGCCGGCCACGCGGCCCGCGTTGCGCATCACCGTCGGGCTGAGCCCCCGCACGCCGGCCTTCTCGATGCCGGCCGCGACCACTGCGCCCTGGCCGTTGGAGACGCCGGGCACTCGCATGCCCTTCTTGACCCACGCGGCGAGCGCGACGGCCGGCAGCGCCGTGCCGAGCGCGGTGCCGATGCCGGCGCCCACGCGCTGGCCACCGGTGTAGTCGCGGCGGTACTTGTCACGCGAGTTGAACCGGTCGCTCGACATCCCGAACGTGACGTTCGTGTCCAGCATGTGTCGAGTCGCGGTCGATACGACCGTGAACGGTGCGCCGATGCCCATGTGTAGTCCCTGTGTCGTCCCACTGTGCAGGGCTCGCGTGTCCAGCGCGTGCCACTGCCGTCCCAACCTTCCTTCGGGACGGGCGCGACACTCGTTGCACGGGGTCGTCAGGGTGGCCGCGGTGTCGAGGCCGCAGGGCCTCAGCTGACGGCGCGGACCTCGTCGGCCCGTGGGGCAGCCGACTGCAGCGTCGTGGCGGGAAGGCGCACCTCGATCGTCGTGCCCTGCGCGCCCGAGTCGACGTCCAGTCGACCGTCGAGGGAGTTCACGTGTTCGCGCAGGAACGCGAGGCCCAGCCCGAGCCCGGAGCGGTCGACCGCGTCGGCCGATGCTGCCATGCCACGCCCGTCGTCCGTCACCCGCGCCCAGACGTGCCCCTCGTCGTTGCCAAGTGCCACGGTGATCTTCGAGGCGAGCGCGTGCTTGCCCGCATTGGTGATCGCTTCGCGCACCGACCGGAGCAACGCTGCGCCGGTCTCCGCCGACACCGCCGCGCGCAGGTCGACCTCGAGGTCGACGGGCACGTCGAAGCGGTCCTGGAGCTCGACCGCGAGGGACTGCAGGGCGGGCTCCAGGGAGCCCGCTCCGATCCCCGGGACCTCGAGGCCTCGCATGATTCGTCGCGTCGCCCCGAGTCCGCTCCGGACCTGGTCGGCGATGCGCAGGAGACCCGGTTCGGTGGGCGTGCCCGCCGCCTCGACGAGGACCTGCTCGAGGTAGATCAGCGCGGCGACGGAGTGCTGGACCGCGGAGTCGTGCAGCTCGGCAGCGATGCGGCGGAGCTCGTCGTCGCGCGTCCGCAGCTGCTCCTCGACCATCGCACTGAGCATCTCCTCGCGGTCGCGCAGCTGCAGGTGGAGCTCCATCTGGTCGGTGATGTCGCGGGCCGCCGCGTAGATCAGGCCGCTCGCCGGATCGAGCGCCGCGCGCCAGTCGACCCAGTGGTATCCGCCCGAACTGTTGCGGTACCGATTGCGGAAGTCGACCGTGCGGGCTCCCGCAGCCAGCTTCGCGGTCTCGGCGATCGTTCGCTCCCGGTCCTCGGGATGCACGAAGTCGACGAACGGGATGGTGGTCAGCTCGTCGCGTGACCAACCGAGGATCCGCGTCCATGACTCGTTCACAGTGGCGAACAGACCGTCCGGGGTCGCGGTACACAGCATGTCCTGTGCGAGGTCGAAGAAGGTCGCATTCACGGGTACCGCCCCCACAACGCGGCGGGTGCTGCTCACCCAACCTGACGAAATCTGCCACTAACATCGTCAGAGTACCCAATTACGAAATACATGTTTCTTACGGTGTACGTTTCCGAAATGGTTGCGCGGTCTGCGGGGGGCTGAGCCCGGGCGGAACGCGACGCTGGTCGACCCCCGACCGTGCGGTAACGTCACCCCATGACGACCCTCTCCGCGCCGATCGCCGACCCGACCTCCGGACCGTTCGCCGCCAACCGCGCCGCGATGGACGAACTGGTGGCGGAGCTGCGCGAGCGCCTCGCGACGGCGCGCGAGGGCGGCGGGCCGCGCAGCATCGAGCGCCACCGTGCCCGTGGCAAGCTCACGGCGCGTGACCGCATCGACGTGCTCGTCGATCCGGACACGGCGTTCCTCGAGCTGTCGCCGCTGGCCGCCGCCGGCGTCTACGAGGACGAGCCCGCCTCGGCCGGCGTCGTCACGGGCATCGGCCAGGTCTGCGGGCGCCAGGTGATGATCGTCGCCAACGACGCCACGGTGAAGGGCGGCACCTACTACCCGCTGACGGTCAAGAAGCACGTCCGCGCGCAGGAGATCGCCCAGGAGAACCGGCTCCCGTGCATCTACCTCGTCGATTCGGGCGGCGCCTTCCTGCCCCTGCAGGCCGAGGTCTTCCCCGACCGCGACCACTTCGGGCGGATCTTCTACAACCAGGCGCAGATGAGCGCCGCGGGCATCCCGCAGGTGGCGAGCGTCATGGGTTCGTGCACCGCCGGCGGCGCATACGTGCCCGCGATGAGCGACGAGACGGTCATCGTCGACGGCACGGGCACGATCTTCCTCGGCGGTCCGCCGCTCGTGAAGGCAGCCACCGGCGAGGACGTCACGGCCGAGGAGCTGGGCGGTGCCACGGTGCACACGCAGGTCTCGGGCGTGGCCGACCACTTCGCGCGCGACGACCACCACGCGCTGTCGATCGTGCGTGACATCGTCGAGCACCTGCCGGCGCCGAAGGTGGCCGCCGCGTGGGAACGACGCATCCCCGAGCCGCCGCTGCACAGCCCGTCCGAGCTCGGCGGCATCGTGTCGGCCAACCCGCGCATCACCTACGACATCCGCGACGTCATCGCGCGCCTCGTCGACGGGAGCCGCTTCCACGAGTTCAAGGCGGGCTACGGCGAGACGCTCGTGTGCGGGTTCGCGCACCTGTGGGGCTACCCCGTGGCGATCGTCGCCAACAACGGCATCCTCTTCTCCGAGAGCGCGCTCAAGGGTGCGCACTTCATCGAGCTGGCGTGCCAGCGCAAGGTGCCGCTGCTGTTCCTGCAGAACATCACGGGCTTCATGATCGGCAAGGAGTACGAGCACGGCGGCATCGCCAAGGACGGCGCCAAGCTCGTCACCGCGGTCTCGTGCGCACGTGTGCCCAAGCTCACCGTGGTGGTCGGCGGCAGCTACGGCGCCGGCAACTACGGCATGTGCGGGCGCGCCTTCCGCCCCCGCTTCCTCTACATGTGGCCCAACGCGCGCATCAGCGTGATGGGCGGCGAGCAGGCCGCGAACGTGCTCGCCACGGTGCGCGACACCGG
>JAOPYS010000107.1 GCA_025964465.1 Thermoleophilia bacterium | reverse complement strand
GCACGACCTGGTCCACCATGCCCTTGGCCAGCGCCTTGTCGGGGGAGAACTGCGGGCCCTGCTTGAGGAGGTAGCTCATCACCGCCTCCTGGATGCCGAACATCCGCACGATGCGCGTCACGCCGCCCCCACCGGGCAGCAGGCCGAGGTTCGCCTCGGGCAGCCCGATCTCGTAGCGCCCCGCGGCCGCGATGCGGTGGTGCGTCGCGAGCGCGATCTCGTAGCCGCCGCCCAGCGCCGCCCCGTTGATGGCGGCGACGACGGGCCGACCGATGGTCTCGAGCTTGCGGAGCGTCGCCTTCACGCGCTCGACCTCGCCGAACAGCCGCGGCGCGTCCGCCTTGGTGGCCTGCTGGAACAGCTTCAGGTCACCACCAGCGAAGAACGACTTCTTGCCGGACGTCACGATGATGCCTGTCACCGCATCGGCGTCGGCGGCGATCTCCTCCGCGACGCGGTTCACCGCAGCCTCGAACGACTCGATGTACGCGGCGTTCATCGTGTTGACGCTCTGGTCGGGGTCGTCGATCGTGAGCGTCACGATCCCGTCGGCCAGCTCGTAGCGGACGGCCTCGACGGCGGGGCTCGGTGCGGTGGTGGTCATGCTGCTGGAGGCTCCTGGGGTGGTGTGCGGTGCGGTGCGGGGCTGGTGACGGGCCGGGTCAGACGCGCTCGACGACGGTGGCGACACCCATGCCGCCGCCGATGCACAGCGTGGCGAGGCCGTACCGGCCGCCCGTGCGCTCGAGCTCGTCGACGAGGGTGCCGAGGATCATCGCGCCGGTCGCGCCGAGCGGGTGACCGAGGGCGATCGCACCGCCGTTGACGTTGATCTGGTCGAGCGGGTAATCGCCCATGTCGCGCGCGAACTTCAGCACGACGGCGGCGAACGCCTCGTTCATCTCGACGAGGTCCATGTCCTCCATCGTCAGGCCGGCCTTGGCGAGCGCCTTCTTCGACGCGGGGGCCGGGCCCGTCAGCATGATGGTGGGATTGGATCCGGTCACCGCGGTCGACACGATGCGGGCGCGCGGGGTCAGGCCGTGGCGGGTGCCGGCGGCCTCGCTCCCGATCAGCACGAGGCCTGCGCCGTCGACGATGCCGGAGCTGTTGCCGGCGTGGTGCACGTGCTCGATCCGCTCGACCTCGACGAACTCCTGGAGCGCGACGGCGTTGAAGCCGCCCATCTCCCCCATGACCTCGAAGGAGGGACTGAGCCGCGCGAGGCTCTCGACCGTCGTGCCGGGTCGCGCGTGCTCGTCGTGGTCGAGCACCGTCAGGCCGCTGTGGTCGACGACGGGCACGATCGACTTGGCGAACCGACCCTCGGCGATGGCCACCGCGGCGCGGTCCTGAGAACGCACGGCGTACTCGTCGACGGCCTGGCGGTCGTAGCCCTCGATCGTCGCGATGAGGTCGGCGCTGATGCCCTGCGGGACGAAGGAGGTGCTGAGCGCCGTCTCGGGGTCCATGGCCCACGCGCCGCCGTCGGACGCCATCGGCACGCGGCTCATCGATTCGACGCCGCCCGCGACGATGAGGTCCTCCCAACCGCTGCGCACGCGCGCGGCGGCCTGGTTGACGGCCTCGAGGCCCGACGCGCAGAAGCGGTTGAGCGAGACGCCGCCGACCTGCTCGCCGAAGCCCGCGGCCAGCACCGCGGTGCGGGCGATGTCGGCGCCTTGGTCACCGACGGGGGTGACGCAGCCGAGGACGACGTCGTCGACCTCGTTGGAGACGAGGTCCGGGTTGCGCCGCGTCAGCTCCTGGAGCAGGCCGCTCACGAGCGAGACGGGCTTGACCTCGTGCAGCGATCCGTTCTTCTTGCCCCGCCCGCGCGGGGTGCGGATCGCGTCGTAGATGAAGGCCTCGGGCATGGGGAACCTCGCTCCTCGCAGTGGGTGACGTGCGTCGCGCACATCGTAATTGATCGAGCAGTCAATACGCCGTCGCCGGCACCGCCAGTGCGATCCCTACCCGTTGGCCGTGGACGCGAACGTCACCGCAGCTTCGCCGCGACCGCGGCGCGCTCCGCCGCCGTGTCGTACTCCGGGTCGGGCTGGACCGACGCGACGGCATCGGGGGTCGTGCAGGTGGAGAATCGTTCGCCCACGACGCCCTTCGCCGGGTCGCGCAGCTCGACGCTGACACCCCCGCCCTGCAGGGCGCGCACGGCGGCGTTGCCACCCTCGGAGTCGCCGATGCAGCGCTCGACGTCCGCCTTCGTGCGGTCGGGCACGAGCGCCGACGTGGCGAGGCGCCCGAGCCGGTGCAGCTGCGTCGCGCAGCGCGGGTCCTGGAACGACGCCGCGGTGAGGCCGGAGCGCTGCCCGGGCTCGAGGTGGAGCGGCCGCACGCACTGCTCGGCGAACCGCGTACCGCCGTTGCGGGCGAGGGCGATCGACTCCAGCGTCACGAGGTCGGTGCAGTGCACCGCGGCGAGCGGCGCGCCGGTGCCGGCGACGGCGTGCAGGCGCTCGTGCAGCGCGATGTCCCCGAGCGTGAGCCCCGGCACCGCAAGGCGGTGCGCGACGCCGCCGGCGACCGTGGTCCGCCACACGACGGGGGACACGGTGGCGGCGACCCCGACCTCGGCGTCGGAGCAGCTGCCGCGCCGCAGCTCGAGCCGCAGGTGCGCGCCGGGTGCTCCCAGCGTGGCCGGCACGCGCAGCTGGAGGTGCCCGGCGTCGTCGGCGAGGAGCAGCACCCCCGAACCTGCGTCCGGCCCGGCCGGGAAGGCGGGTGCCGGCCCGCCCGTGGCGGGGTCGAACGTGGTGGCCTCGCCGGTCGGCAGGGTCGTGTCGATGAGCTCGGGGTCGACCGGGGTCGCCAGTGCCACGGGGCCACCCGTCGGGTCGGGGCCGACGAAGCTGTCGGGGCCGAGGCCACCCCCGAGGCGGACGTACCCGTCGTCGGTCACGGTGGCGATGGCGAGGGATTCGCGGTACGAGACCTCGTCCTGCGAGACGTTGAACTCACCCGGGTTCGCCGTCAGGTGGTCGGCGAGCGCAGGCAGTGCGATGCCGAGCGCGGCCGCCACGGCCATCACGCCTGCGCACCACGCCGGGGCGCTGCGGCGGTGCACGAGCAGCAGGGCGACGAAGGCCACGGCGAGCGCGGCGCCGACGCCGACGAAGGTCGCCACGATGGCCGCGTCACCGATGTTGTCCACCTCGGTGCCGCGCTGGCCCGCGGCGAAGACGGCTGCGCCGACGACGATGCCCGCCTCGAACGGCGCGAGCCCACGACGCAGGGCCTGCACGCGCAGCGATGCGATCCACAGCGCCGACAGCGCGGCGAACCCGACCGTGACGGCGAGACGCCCCGCCTCGAACAGCGCATCGTCCTCCATCCCTGTCGTCCACCACCAGCCGATGGCGAGCCAGGCGACGACGAGTGCCACCACGAGCAGGGTGGCCCGCACGAGCAGCAGCAGGTGGCCGTGGCCGGCGCGCTCCGTGGGGGCGGCTGGGCTCGGCGGTGCGGGGGTGACGGCGGGATCGGTCATGCGCGGGCTCCTCGGGCGGGGCGGATCGTTCCCCTCGACTGTCGTCCCGCCGCCTTGGCGCTGCCCGAGGCGAACCCGAGAATCGTCCGAGAACGCTTCACGCGGGGTCGGCCCCCGCGTCAAGTCGCAGCTCGAGTCGGGTGGGTGCGGCGAGGCTGACGATCCGCAGCTCGCCGCCGTGTGCGCGCGCGACGTGGTCCACGAAGGCGAGGCCCAGGCCGCTCCCGGCGCTGGCGGGCGAGTGGCTGCCGGCGAAGGGCGAGAAGGCCTCGCGGGCTCGCTCCTCGCTGAAGCCCGCGCCGTCGTCCTCCACCGCCACCACGCCGTCGCGCAGCTCGACGCGCACGGTCGCGACACCCCCGTCGGCACCCCCGTGCACGATCGCGTTGTCGAGGAGGTTGCCGATCGCCCGCGCCACGAGGTCGGCATCGACGCGGGCGTGCGTCGCGTCCACCTCGACCTCCACCCGGGCGTCGGGCCAGCGCGACCTCGCGCGGTCGGCCGCGTGCTCCACGAGCGGGGCGAGGGCGACCGGCTCGTCGCCGCGCTGCGACCACGCGCCGACGGAGGCGAAGTCCACCAGCCCGGAGACGAGCCGCGCGACGCCCTCCCCCTGGCGGGCGATGCGCGACGCGATGTCGCGTGCCTCGCCGGCGAGCGACGGGTCGCGCTCCAGCAGCTGCGCGTTGGTGCGGATGCTGGTGAGTGGCGTGCGCAGCTCGTGCGCCGCGTCGGCGAAGAGGCGGCGCTGCGCGGCGTCCGCGCTGCGCAGGTCGTCGAGGAGCGCGTCGAAGGAGCCCGCCGCGGCGTCGAGGTCGCGTCCGCCCACGCGGCCGACGCGTGCCTCGCCGGACGGGTCCCGACCCGCCACAGCGATGCGCTCGAGCAACCGATCGATGCGGCGGGTGGCCGGCGCCGCGGCGATGGCGCCGATCGCCGTCGCGATGATGCTGCCCGCCACCATCGCCAGCAGGATGGCGCGGCTCGCGTCGCCCTTGGCCTGCTCGCTCGCCTCAACCACGTCGGCCACCACGACGAGGCGCCCGTCGTCGAGCCGTGCCTCCACCACGCGCCAGGGGACGCCGCCGACGGAGCGGGTGCGACGCACGGGAGCGTCGTCGGAGCTTCGCGCACCCAGCGCACGGGGCGACGGCGCGGCCGGGCGCGACCGGCACTCCTCCGCCCCGGAACGCGCGAGCACCGAGACCGCGCGGTCCGCTGCGCCGGACGCCGCGCTCGCAACGTCGCAGGCCCGACCCGCGCCTCGGCCGCTCGCCGCCGCCACCACGGCGTCGAGCCGGGCGTCCACGAACCCGTCGATCGAGGTGTCCACCCGTGCGGCGGCGACCAGCCCGGCCACGAGCACCGCGACGACGCTCGCGACCGCGGCCCAGAGTGCGAAGCGGACCCGCGTGGTCACGCCGGCACCCGCAGCGTGTAGCCCACGCCGCGCACGGTGTGCAGCAGCCGCGGCTCGCCGTCCGCCTCGAGCTTGCGGCGAACGTAGGAGACGTAGACGTCGAGGTTCGAGGAGGAGGTCCCGAAGTCGTAGTCCCACACGCCCTGCATGAGCTCGCTGCGGCCGACCACGCGACCCGCGCTGCGCGCGAGCACCTCGAGCAGGCGGAACTCGGTGCGCGTCAGCTCCAGCTGGCGCTCCCCGCGGCGCGCTGACCAGCGGGCCGGGTCGACCACGAGGTCGCCCACCCGCACCGGCGCATCCGCGTCCGCATCGGGTGCCGCCGCCGGCCCCGGGCTCGCCCGGCGTCGCGCGATCGCGCGCACGCGCGCGAGCAGCTCGTCGATGTCGAACGGCTTGACCAGGTAGTCGTCGGCGCCCGCGTCGAGTCCGTCGACGCGGTCGCGCACCGCCCCCAGCGCGGTCACCATCAGCACGGCGACGTCGAGCCCCGCGGCGCGGATGCGCCGACACGCCTCCAACCCGTCGATCCCGGGCAGGCCGCGGTCGAGCACGACCACCTCGACCCCGGCGTCGCGGCGCAGCAGCTCGAGCGCCGCCTCGGCGTCGCCGACGAGCACGGCGTCGTGCCCGTCGAGCGCCAGGGCACGACGAAGCGACACCCGGATGTCCTCGTCGTCATCGACCACCAGCACGCGCATGTGGCACCCCTACCCGAACGACGAGCGCCCGGCACGGGGCCGGGCGCTCGATCGATTCGTCTCGGATGTCGCTCGCACCGCGTGGGTCACGAGCGGGGCATCATCAGCTCCTTGGCGATCACCAGGCGCTGGATCTGCGACGTGCCCTCGTAGATCTGGAAGATCTTGGCATCCCGCATGAGCTTCTCGACCGGGTACTCCTTCGTGTAGCCGTAGCCACCGAAGATCTGCACCGCGTCCGTCGTTGCAGCCATGCACGAGTCCGCGGCGAACCGCTTCGCGTGCGAGCTCTGCAGCGTCGCGCGCTGGCCCTGGTCGTGCAACCACGCGCCCTGCCACGTCAGCAGCCGCGCCGCCTCGATGTTGGTGGCCATGTCGGCGATCAGGAAGTTGACGCCCTGGTTCATCGCGATCGGCATGCCGAACTGGACGCGCTGGGTGGCGTACTCCATGGCGTACTCGAGCGCCGCTCGCGCCACGCCCGTCGCCATCGCACCCACGCCCGGTCGGGTCGCGTCGAGCGTCTTCATGGCGATCTTGAAGCCCTCGCCCTCCTCGCCGAGGCGGTTCTCCACCGGCACCTTCACGTCCATGAACGCGATGGCGTTGGTGGGACTGGCGCGCTGGCCGAGCTTGTCCATGTGCCCCTCGCACGTGAACCCGGGCACGGGCGTGCCGTCGGCCTGCTTCACGTCGACGATGAAGGCCGACAGCCCGCGGTGGCCCGCCGACTTGTCCGTCATCGCGAAGACGGTGATCCAGTCCGCCAGCTCGGCGTTGGTGATGAAGGTCTTGGAGCCGTTGAGGACGTAGTGCGTGCCGTCCTCGCTCAGCGTCGCCGTCGTCTGGATGCCGGACACGTCCGAGCCCGCGCCCGGCTCGGTGAGCCCGAACGCGCTGAAGGCGAACCGCTCGGTCAGCATGCCGAGGTACTTCTCCTTCTGCGACTGGGTGCCGGCGATGGAGACGGGAGCCGCCCCGAGGCCGTTGGCCTCCATGGACGTCGCGATGCCGGAGCAGCCCCACGCGAGCTCCTCCATGACGAGCACGCCGTCCATGCCGCCGAGCCCGGCCCCGCCGAACTCCTCGGGCACGTGCAGGTTCATCAGGCCGCTCTCCCACCCGGTGCGCAGCACCTCGATGGGGAGCTTGCTCTGCTGGTCCGCCTCCGCGGCGACGGGGCGGATCTCCTTCTCGGCGAACTCGTGGGCCGCCTCGCGGATGGCCTTCTGGTCCTCGGTGAGCTCGAACGACACGCCGGTGCTGGTAGCCACTGCCACTGTGGGTCCTCTCGTGCGACTGCCGGCACGTCCGTGCGCGGCGGCGGGGGGGGTTGTTGACGGGTGTCGACGCGCGGTGTCGTCTGGCCCTCGCGGACCGGTCCGACACCGCGGTCGACGCGGCACGGTTCCTAGAGGAACAGCGTGCCGAGCTTCGTGGCGAGCCCGAGGTCGCCCTTCACCTTGATCTTGCCGGTCATGAACGCCATCTGCGGGTTGAGCTGGCCGTTCACGATGCGGATCCAGTCGTCGGCGGCGGCCGTGATGGTCACGGTCGGCGAGTCGGCGACGCCCTCGTTGAAGGTGGCCTGGCCGTCCTCGATCACGGCGTTCCACTGGCCGCCACCGTCACCGGTGATGTCGAACTGGAACGTCGCGTTGATGCCGACGGCCTTGTCCGACTTGAACTTGGTCTCCATCTCCTGCATCACGCCGGCGACAGTCTGCGTCTCGGTCATCGAAAATCCCTCTCCCTCGGGGCCCGGCCTGGTGCCGACGCCCATTCACGACGTACCGTGGACGGGTGTTGATTGACCCGTCAGTCAATACTTTTGCAGACGGGTCGGCCGCGCGCGAGTCCACAGCTCCGCAGCGATGTTCTCCGGGGCCGGAACGAACGAAACGCGGCAGGATCGGGGGCGGGGCGTCGGATCGGCGCGTTGGCCCCCGTCGGCCGTGGGGCACGGCAGCCCCGGCCGCGGGGCCGGCCGCCCCCGAACGCGGCCCCGGTGGCCCGGGGAGGGGAAGGCATGCAGCTCTCCCCCATCACCGCCGCCACCGCGGCCGCACCGGCGCCGCAGCGCTTCTCGGCCGCCACCCTCCTGCCCCACGAGTTCCAGGTCGCACGGATCGGGAAGGGCACGGTGCAGTCGGAGGTCGACCGCTCCATCCGCGTGCGGCTCGAGGGATCGGGCCCCGCCTCCTCCCGGAGCATCGTGGCGGATTCGAAGGCCGCCGCGGACCTGCTGACGTCGCCGGCCGGCAAGCGGTTCGAGGGCGCGGTGCGCAGCTTCGTGGCCGTCGCGGACGCGCACGAGGGGCACGAGGACCTCAAGACGATCACGTTCCTCCCGGACGAGCACGCGTCCAAGGGCGTCTCCATCCTGAACTGGGCCACCAACCAGCGGCAGGACGGCGTCGACCTCGACAAGCTCATCGAACCGAGCGCGGGCGACGTCGCCGACGCGAAGGCGCAGGTCCCCGGCGCCACCACGGAGCAGATCCGCACGGCCCTGCGCCGGATCGTCGCCGGGGAGGCCACGAAGGAGCTGACCAAGACCGAGGCCGCGGACGTGAGCTTCGCGGGCGCGTGGAACGGCAACGGCAACATCGTGATGATGCCGGACGTGTCGCGCGACATGCTGGCGACGATCGGGCTCTACCGCACGCAGCCCGGCGACGAGCTGACCAAGGTGCCGGTGAAATTCCGCGACGAGCAGGCGCGCTGGAGCTGGCACGCGGCCATCCACGAGAGCGAGCACTCGATCTCGCCGTCGCGCAACGTCGAGAACCCGGAGTGGACGCGCGTGATGGAGGAGGCGATCGCCGAGGTGCTCGCCCCCGGCAACGTGAGTTCCACGATCAAGCGCGCGGGTGGCGATCCAGCCCTCGCGGCACGCCCCGCGCGCGACACGAAGCACGAGGCGGTGGACTGGCCCGCGTGGAACCGCGACCACCTTCCCAAGCCCCCGGCCGACCAGGTCGCCACGGCGAAGGGTCGCTACACGGACGGGCCGGAGCTGGTGAAGGGGCTGCTGCGCCTCGCCGGCATCGACCGCCGCACCACCGACGGCAAGGCCACGGCGCTCGACCTGCTGCAGGGCGAGAACTCCTCGCGCGTGCCGCGCCGGCTCGCCGAGGCGATCGTCGCGGGCCGCGGCCTCCCGGCCGAACGCACCGCCAAGCTCGCCGACCTGATCCGCGACGCCGCGGTCTCCAAGGCCAGCCTCGGCGACATCGAGCGCTTCCTCGGCGCGGGGTGAGGCGCGCCGGGGGTAGGCTCGGCGCATGCCGATCGACCTCTCCCTCACCGAAGACCAGCTGCAGATCCAGGACGCCGTCCGTGACTTCGTGGACGAGCGCGTCCTGCCGGTGGCCGTGGCCAACGACATGGCGCACCGGCTCGACATGTCGCTCATCGACGGCATGCGCGAGCTGGGCATCCTCGGGGCCCCGATCCCGACCGAGCACGGCGGCGCCGGCCTGGACTTCGTCGCCGAGGCGCTGATCTGCGAGGAGATCGAGCGGGGCGAGGCGGCGCTGCGCACGCTCATCAGCGTGCACGTCGGCCTCAACTCCCTCTCGCTGCTCGGCAACGCGAACGAGGACCAGCTCGAGCGGTGGCTGCGGCCGCAGGCCACGGGCGAGAAGCTCGCGTGCTTCGGGCTCACGGAGCCGAACGCCGGGTCCGACGTCGCGGCGATGACGACCACCGCCATCAAGCAGGGCGACGGCAGCTACGTGCTCAACGGCGAGAAGAGCTGGATCAGCTACGCGGCCGTTGCCGACCACGCGCTCGTGTTCGCCAAGACCGACCCGCAGGGTGGCCACAAGGGCATCTCCGCGTTCGTGGTCGATCTCAAGCACGACGAGGGCGTCACGACCTCCGAGTACGAGGGCAAGCTCGGCGTCTGGGCGGGCTCGACCGGCAGCCTCTTCTTCAGCGACGTTCGCCTGCCCGCCGACCGCCTCATCGGCGAGGAGGGCGCGGGCTTCAAGATCGCCATGTACTCGCTCGACCACGGCCGCTTCACCGTCGCCGCGGGCGCCGTGGGCGTGATCCGCGCGTGCCTCGAGATGAGCACGAAGTACGCCAACGAGCGCGAGACGATGGGCAAGAAGATCGGCACGCACCAGTTCGTGCAGGACTTCATCGCGCAGATGGTCGCCGACTACGAGACGAGCCGCCTGCTCGTGTGGAAGGCGGCGTGGGCCAAGAACGCCGGCGTGCGCAACACGAAGGAGACGAGCCTCGCCAAGTGGATCGCCACGGAGGCCGCCTTCCGCTCCGCGCACAACGCGCTCCAGATCCACGGCGCGCTCGGGTTCGACGAGGAGGCCGGCATCGCGCGCTTCTTCCGCAACGCGCGGGCGCCCATCATCTACGAGGGCACGACCCAGATCCACAAGATGATGCAGGCCGAGCACGCACTCGGCTGGCGTGAGCTGAACGGGCGCGGCGCGGCACCCGACCTGCACCGCGAGCTGGTCGGCGCCGGCGCCTAGCGCACCTCCCCCGGAAACGCCCCGCGCCGCGGCCTCGATGGACGGGTGGACGCGCCGGACGGGACCCGGCGCCGGGACGCAACGAGGACACATGAAATTCGCTCCACTCGCCCTGGGTCTGGGCGCTGCCGCGATCGGCGGGCTCGTGCTCGCCGGCTGCGCGGCGAACGGCGACGCACCCGTCGAGCACGACGCGCCGACCACCGGCCCGGACCCGACGCCCACCCCAGCGCCCGCGCCTGCGCGCGCACCGGAACCGATGCGGATCACGCGCGAGGGCGTCGCCCTGCTGACGGCCGGCGCGACCGGATCGCGGGTCTCCGGCACCGAGTACGCCGAGCGCGCCTATCGCACGTTGTCGGCCGAGCGACCGTCGCTCGACCCCGACACGGTTGCCCGCCTGGCCGCCGCGGCCACCGAGGCCCCCACGTCGGGCACCAAGTACGCCTCGCGCGCGTGGGACGCGCTGGCCACGCTCGGGCTCGGGGAGGAGGCGACCGCGATCCTCGCCGAGGGCGCCACGATCTCCGAGGAGTCCGGACACGACTACGCGCGCCGGGCCTTCGACGACGTGCAGCGCCAGCTGCCGGAGCTCGACGACGTCGACGCTGCCATCCTCGCGGCCGCTGCCACGCAGTCCTCCGTCTCGGGCACGAAGTACGCGGTGGACGTCTACCGCGCGATCGACCCGACGCTCCGGCTCTCGCACCACGAGACGGCGGTGCTCGCGGCCGGCGCGACGATCTCGTCCGAGTCGGGCGCGCCCTATGCGGTGGAGTCGTACGGGAAGGTCCGGGACGCCCTGCACCTGTCGCCGGAGGACACCGCGCTGCTGGCCGCGAGCGCGACGGCCTCGAGCGAATCAGGCTCGCAGTATGCGATCGACGCCTACCGCAAGGTCGCGGGCGAGCTCCACCTCGGAGCCCACGAGGCCGCACTCGTCGCCGCGGGCGCCACGCGGTCGCCGGTGTCGGGAACCGACTACGCGATCACGTCGTATCGGACGTTGCGCGACCACTCGGCGCTCCTCGACGCGGGCTGATCCGCGCCGCATTGCACGCCGTGATGCCGGATCGGGCGATGCGGCCAATCGCTGCCGACGCTCGGGCGTCCATTCGCCCGCCGAAGCGCCGTGACGGGATCCGTCGCTTCCTCGACACTTCGGCACGATCGCAGTACGACGGACGGCCCGGATCGTCAAGGGCCGCATGGCCCACCGGCCTCGCGCCGGGGTTGGCCTTGCAGCAGGTTCGGGCCCGGCGTATCACGGTCACATCGGAGAGCCGCACCAGGCGCTCTCGAAAGGCACCAAGGAGATACACCATGAAGGCTCGCTTCTTCGCACTGATCGCCGTCGCCGCTCCGCTCGCCGCACTCGTGGGTGGCGCGTACTCGAACCGCTGATCGAGCTCGATCGAGGTTCCGAGGGACAATCGTTCCTCAAGCATGGTGCCGGGGGGACCGAAGACACGCGCGTGTCGACGGACCCACCGGCATCTGTTGTCTTCCCGCAAGACGTAGGCCCCCGCGGCCGCATGCGATTCATCGCATGCCTCTCGTCGTTGGCGCTCGTGCTGGCCGCGACGAACACCCTGCTCAACCCGGCCGACGTGGTCCGCTCCGGCTTCCTGATCGCGGCCCTCGCCGTCGCGAGCCTCGCCGGGAGCCTCACCACCGTCCGCATCACGGACTCGCTGTCGATCGGCGGCGCCTACATCCCGCTCGTGGCCGCGAGCGTCCTCGAGCCGCGGCTGGCTCCGCTCATGGCGCTCGCGACGCTCGTCGCGTCGTACCCCTCGATGACGCTCCGCTTCCTGAACGCGTCGTACTTCGTCGCCGCGAGCTCCGCCGCCGCCTTCGCCGTGGGCTCCCTCGGGTCCGGCGCCGGCACCATCACGACCACCGTGGTCGCCGGATTCACCTTCCTGACGGTCAACACCGGCCTGTTCGCGGCCTACGAGGCGTACGTCTGGCGCGAACCGCTCCGGACCCTGGGCGGCTCCCTGCTCGCGTCGCTGGTGGCGACCGGGGCGATCGCCGTCCCGCTGACGGCGCTCGTCACCCTCACGTACTCCTCGATCGGTCCGATCGCCGTGGTCGCGCTCCTGCTGCCGCTCGCCGTCTCCAGCTACTTCCACACGCTCTACCACCGCAAGCTGCAGCTCACCGACGAGCTCGCGGAGAAGGCGCAGATCCTCGCGCGCACGAACCTGCAGTTCGCGGCGGCGATGGTGAAGGCGCTCGACCAGCGCGACGCGTACACGGCGGGGCACAGCGCTGCGGTGGCGGTCTACACGCGAGACATCGCGCGGGAGATGGGCTTCGACGACGAGGTGATCCGCCTCGCGCACCTCTCCGGCCTCCTCCACGACATCGGCAAGATCGGCGTGCCCGGGCGGGTGCTCAACAAGACGGCGCCGCTCGACGACGAGGAGTACGAGCTGATGAAGTCGCACGCCGCGATGGGTGCGGAGATCCTCGGCGAGGTGGACCTGTACGCCGACATCGCGGTGCTCGTGCGCTACCACCACGAGCGCATCGACGGGCGCGGCTACCCGGACGGTATCGCGGGTGAGGCGATCCCGGCGATCAGCCGGATGATCTCGGTGGCGGACACGTACTCGGCGATGACGACGGACCGCCCCTACCGCGACGGCATGCCCACGGAGAAGGCGATGTCGATCCTGCGCGAGTGCCGCGGCACGCAGCTGGACGCCGACTTCACGGATGCCTTCCTGCGCATCCTCATCGTCGCCGACGAGGCGTACCAGCGCGGCAAGCAGACGGAGTTCGAGGTCGAGGTCGCCAAGCACCAGGCGCTCAGCCAGGTGGAGGCGGAGGCGGTGCGCATCCACGCGCCCTCGCCCGCAGGCCCGCCCAAGGCCGACCCGAAGCCGAAGGAGCCGGTGCTGCCGGCGGCCGTGGACGGCGAGCTGGTCGAGGTCGAGCTGGAGCGCGAGGCGGCCTAGCCCCGCGCGACGGCGACGCGGTGCGTCAGTGCGCGGAGCCGGCGGCGGCGAGCGCTGCGGCGAGGTCGCCGCTCATGAAGGCGGCGACGATGCGGTCGTGCTCGATCTGCGTCGCGGCGGCGTCGGCCACCTGGATCGCGGCGCCGAGCATGGCGTCGGCGGCTGGTGCGCCGATGCTTGCGGCGAGCTCGTCGCGGCGCGCCTGGACGAGCGACGGCACGTGGTCGAGGTCCTCGGCCTTGGCGGTGACGAGGCCGCCCGCGCTGGGGACGGTGAGCGACGGCAGGAGCAGGCCGCTCGGTGACGTCGTGTAGCCCTCGGGCGCCGACGGCAGGGTCGGCGTGATCCAGGGCGGGAGCGTGGCGGTGGGGGCGCTGGGGGAGATCGACATGCCGCGATCCTCCGCCATGGGTGCACGTTCGCGCGACCCCCGCGCCGCCGCGTTGGCCGCAGCGGCCCGCCTGCCTCAGCCGACCACGGCCTCGGTGTCCTCGGCGGGATCGTCCCGCTCCTCGCGCGACGCGCCGGGCGTGGCCCAGTACTCGAGCCAGCGCCGCACCGTCGAGTGGTACCACGAGGGGTCGGCGGCGTTGAAGGAGCAGTGCGCACCCGAGTCGCGAACCATGACGTGCACCCAGGGGTTGTCGGCCGCCGCGTCCTGCAGGGCGTAGGCGTGGTGCACGGGCACGAGGAAGTCATCGGCCGCGTGCAGCTCGAGTACGGGTTGGTCGATCTCGTCGGCCCACTCGACCGCGCTGGCGCGCTCGCAGAACTCGTCCATCCCGAGGCCGTAGTAGGGCGCCGACACGTGCTCGGCGAGGTCCTCCCACGTCCGGACGGAGCTGCCCAGGCCGCGGCGGCGCGAGGTCTCCTTGATCGCGGCGGCGAACACGTGCCACAGCCCGAAGTACGCGTCGCGCCAGTGCGGCTTGATCGAGATGTGGCGCAGCGCCTCGCGCACCTTCGAGGGTGCGCTGATCGCGACCACGCCGCCGTCGAGCGGGCGGTCGTCGGAGCGGCTCGACACGACGGCGGCGTTGAGCATGCTGCAGCCACCGAGCGAGAACCCGACGCCGGCGACGCTCGTGACGCGCGGGTCGCGCTGCAGCTCACGCGCGACCTCGACGATGTCGCGCCCCTCGTGGAAGCCGGCGCTCGCGGGTGCGTCGGTGGTCCAGGCCGAGTGGCCCCAGCCGCGCAGGTCGACGGTCACGACGTGGAAGCCCCACTGCTCGAACGCGCGGCGGGCGAGCTGGATGATGACGTCGAAGTCCTTCGTCATGAGCAGGCCGTGCGAGATCACCACGGCCGGACCGACGTGCTCGTGCATCGCCTGCATCGCCGCGACCTGCACGCCGCCGTCGCCCGCGAACAGTCGCCGCGAGAACGAGGCCGGGTAGCGGTGCGGCGAGCGGGCCGCCTGCGGGTTGCTGCTGAACAGCGCGCCGATGGCGTCGGGGCCGTTGTCGCGGAAGAACGCCGTCTGCGTGGAGATGCGCGCGGGACGGAACGGGAACGCCTCGACGGCGCGCACGATGTCGGCCATCGTCCGTTCGTCGGGCGTGGGCATGTCGTCGGGGCGCGCGAAGGGTGGGCGGCGCTCCAGGTCCTCCGTCCGCTCGCGGGCGAGGTAGTGGGCGACGTCGCGGATCGTGTCGACGACCTGGTACGCGAGGAAGATGGGGAAAAACACGAACGCCCACCACGTGCGGCGCGCGCGGTTGGCGTGGCGCGCGGCCTCGGGCCGCAGGCGGCTTGGGCGACGCAGCG
>JAOPYS010000233.1 GCA_025964465.1 Thermoleophilia bacterium | reverse complement strand
CGGACCACCCCGGTCCGGCCACGGACGGCCGGACGGCTCGAGGTGGCCGTGACTGCACGGACGCACCCATGCGAAATCGCACCTTCCTCGGACTCATCTTCCTCGTGGCCGCACTCCTGGTGGCCTCCACGCCGCAGCTGCTGGCGCCCACCTCGCGTGGCGTCGAGCTCGTCGCCATCAAGGCCGGCGTGATGCAGGACCCGGCGAAGGCAGCGCCCCATCGCCCGAAGCGCTCGGGCAAGGGCGGCAACGCGGCCGAGGGCCAGCTCGTGGTGCAGGGGTACAAGCTGGCGCCTGCGGCAGGCGAGCAGATGATGATCAAGGGCTACTTCGTCGACCCCAAGACCGGCGACATGGTCGACGGCAGCGACATCGGCGTGCGTGGCGCCCACCCGACGCGGCTCGCCGCCGGCGCCGACCGCGCACGGCTGCCCGGCGCCCCGGTCATCGACCGCGTCAACCCGCCGGTGCTCTCGCAGGACGGCGTGCTGCTCGACATCACCAACTGCCCGGTCTTCCCGGCCGACGCGAACGTCGCGTCGATCATCGCCGACCCGACCACGAAGCAGCTCTACGCCAACAAGGCCGCGTCCGCGGACGACCCCAAGGCCTGCCGCACCGCCCTCGACGCCACGATCAAGGCCGCCGTCTCGCCCACCGGGTTCGCCCTGCCGGGCGACCGTCGCCAGCTGGCGGCGAGCGTCCGCACCGACTCGCAGCGCCTCATGTTCGACCTCTACGCCAACGGGATGTACCAGGACGTCTTCGCAGGCTGGCTCACGGCGCCGGCCACGGCCGTCAAGATCAAGGGCAACCTCGCGAGCGGCGGCTGATCCTGCGAGGATCGGGGGGATGCCATCCTCCGACGCCGCACCGCGCGCGACCACCGCGACCCCGGCCGAGACGGCAGCGGCGCTGGCCGAGCGGGCCGCCGTGCGCTGGTGGCAGCTCACCGGGTTCGTCGAGGTGTCGGGCCCCGATGCCGCGACCCTGCTCGACGCGCTCTGCACCCAGGCCGTTGAGCGCATCGCCCCGGGCACCGCCACGCTCGGGCTCTTCCTCGACGCCAAGGCCCACGTGATCGCGCCCGCCGTGCTGCACCGGGTGGCGGACGCCGCGTGGACCGACCCGCGCCGCGGCGAGGTGCACGAGCACGCGCCCCGCCTGCTGCTGGAGACGCGCTCCGACCTCGTCAACGCACTGCGCGGACACGTCGCGCGCCACCGGCTCCGGGCGCGGGCGACCGTCGAGGCCGTCGACCTCGGCACGGTCGCCGTGGTCGGCGCCGCCGCGCTCGAGGCGGCGGGTGACGATCGCTTCGACCTCGCACCCGAGGACGGCGACTGGACCACCGTCGCGGGGCAGGCCCGCCCGACCCGCGCGTTCGTCGGCACCCACGAGGCGTGCGCGCGACTCGTCGGCGAGCTGTTGCCCGCGGCAGGGCTGCCGCTCGCCGACCCCGATGCGCTCGAGGCCGACCGGATCGCCGCCGGCGTGGCCGGCCTGCACGACCTGGTGCCAGGCCGCATGCCCGCGGAGGTGGGCGGCATGGCGACCGCCGTGGCCCTCGACGCGGGGTGCTACCTCGGGCAGGAGCCCGTCGCCCGCCTGCACTACCGCGGCCGCCCGAACCGCACGCTGCGGCGGCTCGAAGCCGTGTCCACGCTGTCGCCCTCGGCGGGCGACGTCGACCCGGACGACCCGGACGCCGGGCTCGACCTGCACGAACCGGACGCCGCCGCCGGCGCGCGCCCACGCGGCCGCCTCACGACGTGGGCGCGCCGGGCCGACGGCGACGCCACGGTGGCGCTGGCCGTGCTGCGACGCGAGGTCCGCGCGGGCGACGAGCTGCTCCTGGCGGGCGGCACGGGCACGCTGCGCGTCGTCGACGACGCACCCACCTGACCCCTCGCCCGGCCGCCACCCGTTCGGACGTCGACGCGTCCGGACGCGCACGCGCCCGGGAGTCGCACGCGAGCGGGGGCCGTTGCGTATGCTCCGGGCGCTGTGTGCGCGGGAGGGACCTCCCCCCTGCGCGGGCAAGACGACAGAGGAGCCATCGTGGCCGAAGAGTCACACACGCACGCGGGCGGCGAGAAGCCGGCCCCCGGGTCACCGACGGTCGCCGACAAGGAGATGACCCGCGGGCAGTTCCTCACGGCCGCGACGGTCGGCGTCGGCGGGTTGATGGGGGCGCTCATCGCGGTCCCCGTCGCCGGCATGGCGCTCGCCCCCGTGTTCGGGGGCGACGACTTCCAGGCCGTGCTGCTCGGCAAGGTCGAGGAGTTCAAGGAGGGCACCTTCACCAAGGTCGTGCTCCAGCCCCACGCCGACGCCCCCGACGCCTACGTGCGCAAGAAGGTGGCGTTCGTCCGCAAGAACAAGGACACGGGCGACGATGCGTTCGCGCTGCGCGGCCAGGAGGACTTCTCGGTCATCTCCAACACGTGCATGCACCTGGGCTGCCCGGTGCAGGCCTCGAACGCCGGGTTCGTGTGCCCCTGCCACGGCGGCGCCTACGACAAGGACGGCAAGCGCCAGGCCGGCCCGCCCGTGCGCCCGCTCGACCGCTACCTGTGGGAGGTCCGCGGCAGTGAGCTGTGGGCCACCGCGATCTACTCGCTCAACAACAAGGGCGAGCGCAAGAAGCACCGCTCGCCGGGCCAGCACACCAGCGGGCCCGAGAAGCTCTTCTACCCGCTCCAGCCGTGACACGGAAAGGCTGACATCCCATGGATGCGCTGAAAGAAGAACTGAAGTTCCGGGGCGAGCAGGCGCTCGACCAGGTCGACCAGCGCGGCGGCCTGGTCGAATTCCACAAGTGGTTCCTGCTGCGCAACGTGCCGCGCGGCCTGAGCTGGCTCCACACGCTGGGCTTCTGCCTGCTGATCGTGTTCGCCAACCAGGCCATCACCGGCTCGATCCTCGCGATGCACTACGAGCCGGGCGCCGACACCGCGTACGAGTCGATCCAGCGGATCATGTTCGACCACGACTTCGGGTGGCTGGTCCGCGGCATGCACAAGTGGGGCGCCAGCCTCATGGTGGTGCTGATGTTCCTGCACATGGCGGCCTCCTTCATGATGGGCGCCTACAAGTACCCGCGTGAGCTGACCTGGATCACCGGCGTGCTGATCCTCGTCACGACGCTCGCGATGGGCCTGACGGGCTACCTGCTCGTGTGGGACCAGCGCGCCTTCTGGGCGTCAGTGGTGGCCATCAACCTCAACGGCACGGCGCCCTTCCTCGGGCCGTACATCGCCGAGTTCCTGCGGGGCGGGGCCACGTACACGAGTGACATCATCCCCAGGTTCTACGGGCTGCACATGCTGCTCATACCGGGCGCACTGATGGGCCTGATCGGCCTGCACATGTACCTCGTCACGCGGCTCGGCGTCACGCCGGCACCGTGGAAGACGGACGATCCCGCGAACGACCCGGAGGCCTGGTCCTGATGGCGACGGAACCGACCCCGACCCCGACCGAGGTGCCGCCGAGCGCGACGCCCCCCGTCGAGCCGCGCATGAGCGACCAGCGCCGCGCGTTCCTCGAGTACAAGAAGCGCGTCGCCCTGCACGGCAAGCCGTTCTTCCCGTACGGCGTGTACCACGACGTCATCGCCGCCGCGGTGATGATGATGATCATCATCGGCCTCTCCACCGTGTGGTTCGCGCAGGCGAACTGCGACTCGTGGTGGAACGTCGGGTGCGACCGCGTCTCGACGCCGCAGGAGCAGGAGCAGTACACCCCGAAGGAGCCCGGCGTCGTCCAGAAGGACAAGAAGGGACAGGTCAAGAAGGACGTCGAGCGTCCGCTGCTCGGCCTGCTCTACGAGGAGAAGGCCGACCCGTCGACGACGAGCTACCACCCGCGACCTGAGTGGTACTTCTACTTCCTGTTCTACCTGCTGATCATCTTCTCCAACCCGCAACTGGTGGTGCTCGGCACGATCATCGTGCCGACGGTCTGGCTGATGATGCTGCTCGCGTGGCCGTTCGTCGACCGCAAGAAGGAACGCCGGCCGTCGCGACGCCCCGTGGCCATGGCGGCGATGGTGCTGACGGCGATCACGCTGCTGTCGTTCTCCTACCTCGGCTCGCAGGAGGGTCGCGAGAAGGGCGGCCCGGAGGGCATCACGAGCGACCAGATGGCGCTCCCCGGCTACGACGTGCTCTTCGGCGGCGGGGCCATCTTCGAGACCTGCCAGTCGTGCCACCAGCTCGGTGGCGTCGGCAACGGCGGCCCCGGGCCCGACCTCTCCGAGGTCGGATCGCGCTACGACTCGGCCGACGACATCGTGGAGATCCTCGCCAACGGCAAGGGCGGGATGCCGGTCAAGGGCGGCACCGCGATGACCGACGAGCAGGCGTCGCAGGTCGCTGGCTTCCTGTCGACGCTCGGCGCCGAGGACAAGATCAACGACGTGCAGGACTACGGGCTCAAGGACTGGGAGCGCGTGACCGGTTCCGGCAACGCGGGCAACACGTCGCAGTCGCAGGACAAGGGCACCGATTCGGGCAGCCAGGGCGACGACGTCAACGGCACGGCGGGCGAGAAGGGCACCGACGGCGCGGGGACGAACATCGCGCAGGCCGGCACCGCCGAGTCCCCGAGCCCGTGACCGCCACCTCGGCGAGCTAGGGCGCAGGGCATGGACGTCTTCGTCGGCATCACGGGAGCGAGCGGTGCGCCGTACGCGCGACGGCTCGTGCAGGCGCTGGTCGCCGGCGGGCACACCGTCGGCGCGTGCTTCTCGTCCGCGTCCACCCAGGTGTCGGGCCAGGAGCTGTACGGCGACCTGCGGATGGACCGCGCCGAGGTCGTGCGTCGCTGGCTCGAGGAGACGGGCCTGCCGGCGGACCGCCTCTACGACCCGCACGACTTCGGCTCGCCCTACGCGAGCGGCAGCGCGCGCTGGGACGCGGCGGTGCTCGTCCCGTGCTCGATGGACACGCTCGCCACGGTTGCGAGCGGCGCCGGGTCCAACCTCCTGCACCGGGCGGCGTCCGTGGCGCTCAAGGAGGACCGCCGGCTCGTGCTCGTGCCGCGCGAGACCCCGCTGTCCACGATCCACCTCGAGAACCTGCTGCGCGTGCGGCGCGCCGGCGCGCACGTCCTGCCGGCGATGCCGGCCTTCTACACGATGCCCGAGACGCTCGAGGACATGGTCGACTTCGTGGTCGGCAAGGTGCTCAACCTCCTCGGCATCGACCAGACGCTCCTCTCGGAGTGGGACGAGTCCTGAGGAAGTAGGGTAGCGGCATGCCCAAGTCCGCCGACGTCCAGCACATGTTCGACCGCATCGCGGGTCGCTACGACCTGATGAACCGGGTCATGACGCTCGGCATCGACAAGCGGTGGCGCGCGGCGGCGGTTCGCGCCGCGAAGGTGGACCCCTCCACCCGCGCGCTCGACGTGTGCTGCGGCACGGGCGACATCTCGTTCCTGCTCGCGGAGGCGGGTGCCGAGCACGTGACCGGCCTCGACTTCTCCGCCAACATGCTCGAGCAGGCCCGCAAGCGCCAGAAGAACCAGCGCGACCCCGAGGGGCGCGAGCGCGTGGCATTCGTGCAGGGCGATGCGCTCGCACTTCCGTTCGAGGACGACTCCTTCGACGCGATCACCGTGAGCTTCGGCGTGCGCAACGTCGAGGACATCCCGCTCGCGTTCCGCGAGTTCGCGCGCGTGGGGCGACCCGGCGCGCGCATCGTCTGCCTCGAGATCACCCGGCCGAAGTCGCGCGTCGCCAACCGTTTCTACGACGTGTGGTTCGACCGCGTCGTGCCGCTGCTCGGGGCGGTCGTGTCACGCGACAAGGCGGCCTACACCTACCTGCCCGAGTCGACCAAGGCGTTCCCACGTCCGCCGAAGCTGGCGGAGATCATCCGCGCGGCCGGCATCCGTGAGGTGCGGTGGCGGATGTTCGGTGGCGGCATCGTGGCGCTGCACCACGGCGAGCTGCCGATGGCCGGCGCCCCCGCGCAGGCCGAGCGACCGTCGCCGAGCGCCGCGGTCGACCCCGCCACCGCATGACCACCGGCGTCGAGCAGGCTGCCCCGGCCACGGATGCCGCCACCGCGGCGTACCTCGCGGCGGTCGACGCCCACATGCTCGACCTGCTCGCCCGTCGCGACGGGCCCGTGGCCGCTGCCGCCCGCGCACCCATCGCCGCGGGCGGCAAGCGCCTGCGACCGCTGCTCGTGCGCGCCGCGCGCCCCCTCGCGCTCGGAGCTGACGAGGCCGCGACCGCTGCCTTCGAGGCGGCTGCGGTGCGCGCGGGCGCCGCCGTCGAACTGGTGCACACGGCCAGCCTCGTCCACGACGACCTGCTCGACGGTGCCAGCACGCGCCGCGGCGAGCCCACGGTCGAGGCCGCGGCCGGCCGGGCCGTCGCCATCGCCGCCGGCGACCTGCTCTTCAGCCTCGCGTTCGCCACCCTCGTGGAGTCGCGCGAGGCGGCCGACCCCGTCCTCGTGCACCGCGCGACCCGCATCCTGGCGCGGACGGCCCGGACGCTCGCCGTCGGCGAGGCGGCCCAGGCCCGCCAGCTGCGCGACGCCGACCTGCCCGAGCCCGCGTACCTCGAACGCTGCGCAGCCAAGACGGGCGCCCTGTTCGCAGCGGCGCTCCAGCTGGGCGCGACGCTCGGCGGCGCGGACCTCGACGACGTGGATCGCGTCGGCCGGTTCGGGAGCCTCGTCGGCGTGGCATTCCAGGTCGCCGACGACGTCCTCGACTGTGGCACGCCCGACACCGAGGCTGCGCTCGGCAAGCGCCCCGGCGCCGACCTGCGCGACGGCACCATCACCATGCCAGTGCTCCGCGCCGCGATCGTCGATCCCGACCTGCGCAGCGTCCTTCGCGCCCCCGTCGGCGAGGACGACGTCGAGCCGCTGCTCGCCCGGATCCGCGCGACGGGCGCGGTCGAGTCCTCTCGCGAGCGCGCGCACGAGCTGCGCCGGGCCGCGGAGCGGATCCTGCCCGAGCTCGGCGACCGCTTCGACCTCGCGCCGCTGCGCCTCGTCGCCGCGACCGCCGTCGACCGCATCACCTGACGCATAGGTGCCATCGGCCGGCTCGACCGGCCCGGATCGCCGGTAGGCTGCAGGCATGGAGACCCGCCTCGCGCCCGACCGTCAGGTCGACACCATCCGCCGCCTCGTCCAGGACGATGCCCTGCTCCCCCTGATCGAGC
>JAOPYS010000232.1 GCA_025964465.1 Thermoleophilia bacterium | reverse complement strand
CCGAATCGGGCGGATGGGTGCAACTACCTAGGTTAGGGGCGCCCCCGATTCGCCAAGTGGTTGCGCACGCAATAACATCTCCTCGAGACCACTGCAGACATTGCCTACCTTTCCTATAGGCTTTGTGCAGACCCGAGAATTCGACGAGGAGATGCGACACCATGGCGATCCAGCTGGGCGACGAGGCCCCGAACTTCACCGCGGAGACGACCGAGGGTGAGCTGAACTTCCACGAGTACCTGGGCGACAGCTGGGGCGTGCTGTTCTCCCACCCCGCCGACTTCACCCCTGTCTGCACCACCGAGCTCGGCGCCGTCGCGGCCCTCAAGCCCGAGTTCGACAAGCGCGGCGTCAAGGTCGTCGGCCTGAGCGTCGACACGATCGACCGCCACGGCGAGTGGGCCGAGGACATCCGCGACGTGACCGGCGCGACCGTCAACTTCCCCCTCATCGCGGACAAGGATCGCTCGATCGCGGACAAGTACGGGATGATCCACCCGAACGCGAACGACACGATGACCGTGCGCTCCGTGTTCGTGGTCGGCCCGGACAAGAAGGTGAAGCTCACGCTCACCTACCCCGCCGCCACCGGCCGCGACTTCAACGAGATCCTGCGCACCATCGACTCGCTGCAGCTCACCGCCAAGCACAAGGTCGCCACGCCGGCGAACTGGAAGCAGGGCGAGGACGTCATCATCACGCCGGCCGTGTCGGACGAGGAAGCCGCCGAGCGCTTCCCCGGCTACGAGACCGTCAAGCCGTACCTGCGCACCACGCCGCAGCCGGCCTGACCGCCGTTTGGGCGGGCCGCGGCCGGGAACGTCCCTCGCCATGACGACCAGCAGCAAGCTGACCCAGGCGAAGGACGGCTCGGCCGCGGCAACGCACCCGTCGCCGGCCGCGGCCACCCCGCGACCGAGCGGGCGGGCCGCGCCGACCGAGCCGGCGCCGAAGGTCGACCCTGCGCTGCAGGACGCGATGGAGCGGGTGGAGCCCGCGCCCGGGTTCGCCGTGGCGCGCCTCATGCTCGCGCCCGAGCGCGAGTCCGAGCTCGGGTTGCCGGCAGGATCGGTCGGGCTGCTGGACGCGGCGATGCTGCGGATCGTCACCCTCCACCACTCCGATGACTCGATCGCCCGCGAGTACCCGCTGGGGACAGTGGTGTTCGCATCGCTCGACGGACTGGCGCCGCTGCTGTCGACGCGGGCGTACCTGCTGCCGCTGGACCGCATCCAGGGCGCCTTCCCCGGCACGGGCACGGGGTCGAGCGAGCCGATCGGGTTCCGGGACTGACACGGCCGTGGCGGACCCCTCCTCCATCGAGGCGATCGCGAGCGAGCTGTACGCACTGCCGCGCGGCGAGTTCGTGGCGGCGCGCACGGCGCGTGCGAAGGAGCTTCGGGCCGCCGACCTCGCGCTCGCCGACCAGGTGAAGGCGCTGGCCAAGCCGTCGCTCGTTGCCTGGGCCGTGGACGCGGCGGTGCACGCGAAGCCGAAGGTCGCGGCGCAGCTCGTCGACGTGGTCGCAAAGATGCAGGCCGGCTCGGGTGACGTGCGCGCGCAGGGCGCCAAACACGACGCGCTGGTGGGCGAACTGGTGGCCGCGGCGAAGGCCGCGCTGCGCGACGCGGGTGAGGGCGCCTCGGCGGACCGAATGTCACAGGTGAGCTCGGCGATCCGCGCGGCAGCGCTCGCGTCCGACACGAGCGCGTTCGTCGACGGACGCCTGGACCGCGAACCGAAGGCCGGCGAGGACACGCTCGAGGCGGCGCTGCTGGCGGGCCTCGCGGCGGGCCCGGCGCGGCGACGGGCAGCGCCTGCGGCCGACGAGGCCGATGAGGCTGACGAGACTGACGAGGACGCGGCCTACGACACCGACCACAGCGCCGATGCTGCGAATGCGGCCACCGATGACGACGGCGCAGCAGAGGCCGCTGCCGCGGCCGAGCGCGAGGCAGCCACCAAGCGCCGCGACGAGCAGCGCCGCCTCCGCTCCCAGCTCAAGGACGCCAAGGCCGACGAGCGCGACCGCGCCGGCGTGCTGCGCGAGGCCGAGCGCGACGTGCACCGCCTCCAGCGCGAGCTGCGCGCCGCCGAGCACGCCCGCGACGACGCCGCGGCGCACGCCGAACGCGCGACGGCGCTCGTCGACGAGCTCGAGGCCGCGCTCGCCGACCTCGCCGACTGACACATCCGCACAAAGCCGACCGTTCCGGGCACATCCGTGCGGAAGTGCGGCACGCGCCCGGCGCGCGCCCGGCGTTTCTCGCCCGCCCCACCGGGAATCGCGGACCCATGCGATCGATCTGGACCGGCACCATCACCTTCGGGCTCATCACCATCCCGGTGAAGCTGTTCACCGCCGTGAGCACGCACCGCGTGGAATTCACGATGCTCCACGAGTCGAGCGGCGCACGCATCCGCAACAAGCGCGTCGACGAGAAGTCCGGCCGCGAGGTGCCGT
Organism: Thermoleophilia bacterium; assembly: GCA_025964465.1. GTDB lineage: Bacteria > Actinomycetota > Thermoleophilia > Gaiellales > SKUG01 > JAGQUL01. The sequence continues at coordinate 48 of JAOPYS010000232.1, read as the reverse complement.
GGGACGAGATCGTGAAGGGCTACGAGCTGACGGAGGGCAACTACGTCA
>JAOPYS010000105.1 GCA_025964465.1 Thermoleophilia bacterium | reverse complement strand
CCCACGACGCACGACGACCCGCGCTGGCGGGCGCGGGTCGTCGGGGCGTTTCGGTGCAGCGACTAGTGATCGGGACGGATCGGTCGCTGCTGGCGAGGACTGTCGGGACGGAACGTGGCACCTTCGGTCGGGACGTGACCGGGGACGGTGCCGGTGTCGAAATCGTGTGGAGAGCGTCTCGCCCGCTCCCTCTGCCCTTACGATGCCATGCCGCTCCCGAAGCCGTATCGGGGATACCTACCTATATTTCCCGACCCTTGCGGACGAACGTACGTTCGCATGCTCGACAAGCTGGATACACTGCTGGAATGGCTGACGAGATCGTGATCCGCGGTGCCCGCGAACACAACCTGAAGGACGTGTCGGTCACGCTGCCGCGCAACCGGCTGATCTGCATCACGGGCCTGTCCGGGTCCGGCAAGTCGAGCCTCGCGTTCGACACGATCTACGCGGAGGGGCAGCGCCGCTACGTCGAGTCGCTCTCGGCATACGCGCGCCAGTTCCTCGGCCAGATGGAGAAGCCGGACGTCGACACGATCGAGGGGCTGTCGCCGGCGATCTCGATCGACCAGAAGACCACGAGCAAGAACCCGCGCTCGACCGTTGGCACCGTGACGGAGGTGTACGACTACCTGCGCCTGCTGTTCGCGCGGGTTGGCCACCCCCACTGCCCCGTGTGCGGCGAGCCGATCGCGGCGCAGTCGATCGAGCAGATCCTCGATTCGGTGGAGCTGCACGAGGAGGGCACCCGGCTGATGGTGCTCGCGCCGCTCGTGCGCATGCGCAAGGGCGAGTTCGGCAAGCTGTTCGAGGAGGTGCGCCGCGACGGGTTCACCCGCGTGGTGGTCGACGGCGAGCTGCGCAACCTCAACGACGAGGACATCGTCCTCGACAAGAAGTTCAAGCACGACATCGACGTCGTGATCGACCGGGTCTCGATGAAGGCGGGAGTGCGCCGGCGGCTCGCGGACTCGGTGGAGACGGCGCTGCGCCTGGCCGACGGCCTCGTCGTGGTGCGCACCGCACCCAAGGAAGGGGAGGGCGAGCCCGAGGAGCGGACCTACTCCGAGCGGTTCGCGTGCCCCAAGGGCCACGTCTCGATCCCGGAGCTCGAGCCGCGGATCTTCTCCTTCAACAACCCGCACGGCGCCTGCACGCAGTGCACGGGGCTGGGCTACACGCGTGAGGTCGACCCCGACCTGATCGTGGCGGACGTCGACATCTCCATCGGGGACGGCGCGCTCGCGCCCGGCACGGTGAGCGGCGGCTACTACCAGAACCTGATCACGGCGATCTGCGAGCACTGGGGCATCCCCACGAACGTGCCGTGGCGCGAGCTCGAGGGCTGGATGCAGGACGTCTTCCTGTGGGGCACGCCGGAGGGCGAGCGCGTGCCGGTGACGTACCGCAACCGGCGCGGCCGCACGCGCACCTACCGGATGAAGTTCGAGGGCTTCGTGGCGCACTTCCAGCGTCGCTACCACGACACCGAGAGCGAGATGGTGCGCGACGGCATCGAGCGCTTCATGTTCGACAGCCCGTGCAAGGCGTGCAAGGGCGACCGCCTGCGGCCGGAGTCGCTCGCGGTGACGGTGGGCGGCACCAACATCGCCGAGGTCTCGAGCTACGACGTGGCGACGGCGGTGGCGTGGCTCAACGACCTGGAGCTGTCGGAGAACGAGATGCTCATCGCGCGCCGCATCGTGCGCGAGATCCAGGAGCGGCTGCAGTTCCTCGTCGACGTCGGCGTGGGCTACCTCGGGATGGGGCGCGCGGCGCGGTCGTTGTCGGGCGGCGAGGCGCAGCGCATCCGCCTCGCGACGCAGATCGGGTCCAGCCTCGTCGGGGTGCTCTACATCCTCGACGAGCCGTCGATCGGGCTGCACCAGCGCGACAACGGCAAGCTGCTCGGCACGCTCACGCGGCTGCGCGACCTCGGCAACACGGTCATCGTCGTGGAGCACGACGAGGAGACGATGCGCGAGTGCGACTTCCTCGTCGACATCGGACCGGGTGCGGGCGAGCACGGCGGCGAGATCGTGGCGCAGGGCACGGCGGCGCAGGTCGCGAAGAACCGCAAGTCGATCACGGGTGACTTCCTCTCGGGCCGGCGCTCGATCTCGGTGCCCGAGCGCATCACGGAGGACCTCGGCTGGCTGACGGTGCGCGGCGCGGCCGAGAACAACCTGCAGGACGTCGACGTGTCGATCCCCGTCGGCCGGATGACCTGCGTCACCGGCGTGTCGGGCAGCGGCAAGTCCACGCTGGTCAACGAGATCATCTTCAAGGCCGTGTCGACGAAGCTCAACCGGGCGCGTCGCCGGGCCGGGGCGCACCGGTCGATCGAGGGCCTCGAGCACTTCGACAAGGTCATCGAGGTGGACCAGGCGCCGATCGGGCGCACGCCGCGCTCCAACCCCGCGACGTACACCGGCCTGTTCGACCACATCCGCACGCTCTACGCCAAGGTGCCCGAGGCACGCATGCGCGGCTACAAGGCGGGGCGCTTCTCCTTCAACGTGAAGGGCGGGCGCTGCGAGACGTGCAAGGGCGACGGCACGATCAAGATCGAGATGCACTTCCTGCCGGACGTGTACGTGCCGTGCGAGGTGTGTCACTCGAAGCGGTACAACTCCGAGACGCTCGAGGTGCGCTACAACGGCAAGTCGATCGCCGACGTGCTCCAGATGAGCGTGGAGGAGGCCGTGGTCTTCTTCGGCAAGATCCCCACGCTCAAGCGGCGCCTGCAGGCGCTGTCGGACGTGGGCCTGGACTACATCCGGCTCGGGCAGCCGGCGACGACCCTCTCCGGCGGCGAGGCCCAGCGCGTGAAGCTCGCGACGGAGCTGGCGAAGGTCCAGACGGGCCGGACGCTCTACATCCTCGACGAGCCGACGACGGGCCTGCACTTCGCGGACATCGAGAAGCTCATGGAGGTCATCCTGAGCCTGCGTGAGAAGGGCAACACGGTGCTCGTGATCGAGCACAACCTCGACGTCATCAAGTGCGCGGACTACATCGTGGACATGGGGCCCGAGGGTGGCTCGGGCGGCGGCGAGGTGCTGGCGGTCGGCACACCCGAGCAGGTGGCGACCGTCGAGGCGTCCTACACCGGGCAGTACCTCGCCAAGCTGGTGACGCCGGGCGGCGACGAGGCCCCGGCGCCGCGCGTGGCGCGGCCCAAGCCGCGCGCGCCGCGCAAGCAACGAGCCGCCGCCGCAGCGGGCTGACCCGGGTCAGCCCTGCCGCGGCGACGGCTCGATCCCACCCCGACGAGCGCCGGGCACGGTGTGCGTCACAGGTACGTGGTCACCTTGTCCATGAGGCTCCCGGCGCTGTTGCCGAGGGTCATGAACCCGACCACGATCGCGATCGTGATGACGGCGAGCACGACTGCGTACTCCACCATCGTCTGACCGTCCTCGTCCGTGCGCGGCGCAGCCCCTCCCCAGGTCCTGCGCTGCATGATTGCCCTTCCGATCGATTGCGTTGCGAATGACGCTGGAGGGCCGGCGCATGACGCGCGACGAGTGGCTCCCCAGCGGTCAGGTCGACACCGCGTCGCGGACGAGCATGCGCGAATCGACGAGCGCGACGTCGCCCACGCGGGCCCGGACGACGAGCAGCACCGGCTGGTCGAACACGTCCACCGGCTCGAAGCTCGCGGGGTCGACGGTGGCGACGTCCTCGACGTCGAGCGCCGCGCCGGCATCCGCCAGCCGCGCCTCGGCGCGGGCGCGCAGGCGGAACAGCGAGTGCTCCCCGTCGGCGACCGAGCGCGCCACCAGGTCGAGCGCCTCGGGGACGGCGCGGGCGGCGTCGCGACCGGAGGCGTCGAGGGTGCGGGTGGCGACGCCGAGCGGCAGGCCGTCGGGGTCGCGCGGCGTGGGCACGGTGCGCACCTCGACGTCGAGCAGCAGGTCGCGGGCGACGTCGCGCAGCAGGCGGGCGTGGTCGAAGTGCTCCTCGCCCGCGTAGGCGACGTCGGGGCGCGCGATGCCGAGCTGCTGCGCGGCGGCGGTGGCCAGCGGCGCGAGCTCGGGGTTGCGGGTGGGCACGACCTGCACGGAGGCGCGCGCGACGAGTGGGCCGGGCGCCGGCCGCCAGAGCAGGTGCGCGCCGGCGCCGCGGGCGACGGCCTCGTCAGCGGCCTCGTGGAAGGCGGGTGACCCGTCGGGGCGCACGATCGTGCACAGCACGAGGTCGCACTGCGCGTGCGCGGTGCGGATGATGGCGGCGTGCCCGTCGTGCAGGTCGCCGCGCGTGGTGACGAGACCGACGCGGTCGCCGCGACCGTGGGCGACCTCGACCTGGTGGCGGACCTCGGCCGCCGTGGTGATGACCCTCATGTCGCGCCCTCCCCGCTCCGTGCGGCGGCGCCGATCGCCGCCTCCAGATCGTGGCTCGCCGCCACGTCGATGCGACCGGCCATCGCAACGCGGCTGACCGCGCTGCGCAGCCCCTCGCGCATGAACTCCGTCGCGCCCGGCAGCGCGCCGGCAACCCCGTCGAGCTGGCGCGCGAGGGAGGCGGCGTCGCCGCGCACGATCGCACCACCGATGGCGGAGTCGGCGCCCGCGCGGATGCACCGCTCGATGCTCGCCTGCGCGAGGCGGCCGTAGCCGGCGCGTGCCACGTCGGGATGGACCCCCGCCTCGGCGGCGAGCGACTGGGCCACGCCGAACGTGGCCGCGACGAGGTTGGCGGCGGCGGTGCGCGCCGCGGCGTGCAGCGGCCACGCCGCCTCGGTGAGGTCGAAGGGGTGCAGCCCCAGCGCGTGCGCGAGCGCGTGTGCGAACACGCGGCCGGGCTCGTCGTCGGCACCGACCGCGGCGCCCGCCCCGACCAGCACCGCGGGATCGGCCGCGTCGTCGGCGACCGAGGCGACCGGGTGCAGCACGGAGACCAGGTGCCCGAGCCGCGCGAGCGGAGCGAGGGCGCGCAGCCCGCCGTCCGCGCTGGTGGACACGACCCGCAGCTGGATGGGCGACGCGTCCGCGGGGCGCTGCGTGAGGCGCTGCACCACGGCGTCGAGGCGGTCGTCCGGGACGCACAGCACGATGCAGTCGACCTGGGATGCGGCGGCGACGGGGTCCTCGTGGACCGGCACGTCGAGCACGTGTGCGGCACGCTCGCGCCCGTCGGGCGATGCGCTCGAGGCGTGCACGACCCCGAAGCCCCGCGCCTGCAGGGCACGGCCGATCGTGCAGCCGAGGCGGCCGGCACCGATGATGCCGAACCGCAGGGGACCGAGCTCGAGTTCCGTCACCCGATGGAGTGTAGGGCCGGCGCCGGAAACCGCCGTGCCCGATACACTTCGGACGCAGCCGAGCGAAGCCAGCCCGGCTGCCCCGAAAGGAACACGACCCGGTGCCCGTCTACGAATTCCTGTGTCGCGACTGCGACAACCGCTACGACGACCTGCTCGGCATCGACGCGCCGATGGACGACCAGGCCTGCCCCGGGTGCAGCTCGGCAGACGTCGTGAAGCTGTACTCGCCGTTCCGGACGAAGGTCTCGAGCGGGGGCACGGCCATCCAGGTCGACGGCTGCCTGCCCGGGCCCGCCGGCCAGGCCCGCAGCGGCGGGTGCTGCGGCGGCGGCTGCGGCGGTTGCGGCTGATGCAGCCCGGCGAGCCCGCAGCGCCACGCGCGCGGGCGCGCGAGGGCAGGGGGTCCGGCCGCGTCCGCGCGGGGGACCTGACCACGGTGGAGCAGCTCGAGGCGCACGCGAGCGCGTGCGAGCTGTGCCGGCTCTCCCGTGACCGCACCATGGTCGTCGTCGGGTCCGGCCCGCACGACGCCGAGGTGCTCGTGGTGTCGGAGGCGCCCGGGTACCACGAGGACCGCGAGGGGCGCCTGCTCGCGGGCCGCGTGGGCGGACTGTTCGACGAGGTGCTCGCCGAGGCGGGGCTCACGCGCGACGAGGTCTTCCTGACCAGCGTCGTGAAGTGCCGCCCTCCGACCGGGCGCACGCCATTTCCCGACGAGGTCGAGGCCTGCGAGGGCTGGCTGTTCCGCGAGCTGGCACTGGTGGAGCCCGCCGTCGTGGTGACGCTCGGGTCGCTCGCCCTGCGGCTCGTGACGGGCCGCCAGGAGTCGCTCGCCGACGCGCACGGCGCCGTCGTGCACGCGCAGGTGCGTGGGCGCGACATCGTCGTGTGGCCGCTCTACCACCCGGCGGCTGCGCTGCACGTGCCCGCCCTGGTCGACGAGCTGCGCACCGATGCCCGCGCGCTTCGCCGACTGCTCGGCGGCGCACGTGCCGATGCCCGCCGCGTCGCGCCGGTCACCGCCCCCTCGATCGACCCCGCGCACGACGCGAGCAACGTTGCCATGCGGGACGACGCCCCCGCGGTGAGCGGGTTCGACGCCGACCCCGACGGGCCGCCCCAACTGGCGTTCGAGCTGCCGTGATCGTCCGCTCCCTCCCCGACCTCGGTGCCACGGCAGCGTTCGCGCACCGGCTCGCCCCCCTGCTGGAGGACGGCGACGTGCTCGAGCTCGTGGGTGACATGGGCGCCGGCAAGACCACGTTCGTCGCGCTGCTCGTCCAGGCGCTCGGTGGGGTCGAGCCGGCACGCAGCCCCACCTACACAGTCGCCCACCAGTACGCCCTCGCCGACGGCCGCCTGCTCGCCCACCTCGACCTGTACCGCACCGTGGGCGAGCTCGACGACGCGGCCTGGGGCGACCTCGAGCCCTACTTCGACTCGGGCATCGCCTGCGTCGAGTGGCCCGCTGCGCTGCGACCCTGGGTCGCCGACCGCCCGACCTGGCGCCTCGAGCTGGACACGGTGGAGGAGGGCTCGCGCGTCGCACGGCTGGCCCCGCCCGCAGCGCGCACCCTGGCCGACGTGGTCGCCGCCCTGCGCGGCGACCGTCGATAGGCTCGCGGTCGTGTCGATCCTCCTCCTCGATACCGCCACCACCACGCTCGTGGTCGCGCTGCTCGACCCCGCCACCGGCTCCGTCCGCGGCACCGCGAACGTGGGTCGCGCCCAGGGCTTGGTGCAGGCGGTCGACGAGCTGCTCGCCGATGCCGGCCCCGCCTCGCTCGAGGCGGTCGTGGTCGGCACGGGCCCGGGCGGGTTCACCGGCCTGCGCGTCGGGGTGGCCACCGCGCGTGGCCTGGCCGAGACGCTCGGCATCCCGCTGCATGGCGTCGACTCGGGGTTGGCGGTGGCGGCGATCGACGTTGAGGAGGCAGGGGGCGAGCCCGTCTGGTCCGTGCTCGACGCGCGCCGGGGCGAGCGGTTCGCGCGCCCGTGGCGGCTTACCGAGGGCGGTCGGTTCGAGGCCTGCGGCCCCCTCGAGGTGGTGCCGGTCGCCGAGGTCGACGCCGTGGTCGGCGACGCCCGGCGGGTCGGCGCGGATGCGCCGACGCCCGAGTCGCTCGCTCGCGCGGCCCGCGACGTGCTCGCCGACTCCGACGCAGGGGGCGGCGACCCGCTCGCCGTCGTCCCCAGCTACGGACGATCCCCGGACGCCGAGCCGCGCCGCATGGACGTGCGCGTGGACGCGCTCGAGCCGGGCGACCTCGACCGCCTGCTTGTGCTCGAGCGACGCTGCTTCGCCACGCCGTGGACCCGCGGGATGTACACGGAGGAGCTGGCGCGCCCGGACGCGGACGCCGTGCGCCTCGCGGCGCGCGAGGGAGACGACCTGCTGGGTGCGGCGCTGGCGTCGCGCATCGGCGGCACGTGGCACGTGATGAACGTGCTCGTCGACCCGCGCGCGCGCCGGCGCGGCATCGCCGGGCGGCTCGTCGACGCCCTGCTCGAGCGCAGCGCCCAGCTCGGGGCGGAGGAGGGGTGGGTGCTCGAGGTGCGTGACGGCAACGACGCCGCGATCGCCCTCTACGCCCGGCGCGGGTTCGAGGCGCGCGGGCGCCGCCGGCGCTACTACGCCGAGACGGGCGAGGACGCCATCGTGATGCTGCGGCCTGCCGGCCTCGCGACCCGGGCGGTGGCCACGTGACGCGCACCATCCTCGCCATCGAGAGCTCGTGCGATGAGACCGCCGCGGCGATCGTGCGCGGCCGGGAGGTGCTCGCCGAGTCGGTCGCGACCCAGGCCGAGCTGCACGCCCGGTTCGGGGGCGTGGTGCCGGAGATCGCATCGCGCCGGCACCTGGAACTGCTCGACCTGGTCGTGCGCGACGTGCTCGATCGCTCGGGCCTCGAGCGGGTCGCCGCGGTGGACGCCGTCGCCGTGACCCAGGGGCCGGGTCTGGTCGGTGCGCTCCTCGTCGGCATCGCCGGGGCCAAGGCGCGCGCGTGGGCGGCAGGCGTGCCGCTCATCGCGGTCGACCACCTGCTCGGCCACGTGGCCAGCGCGTTGCTCGACCCGGACGCGAACCTCGAGCCGCCGTTCCTGTGCCTGCTCGTGAGCGGCGGGCACACCCTCGCGCTGGACGTGGACGAGCGGATGGGGCTGACGCTGCTCGGCACCACGCGCGACGACGCGGCGGGCGAGGCCTTCGACAAGGGCGCGCGCCTGCTGGGGCTCGACCCGCCGACCGGGCCGTCACTGGCCGCGTTGGCGGCGACCGCTGGCGACCTCGGCGACCTCGCCTTCACCCCGGCGATGGTGCACCACGACACGCTCGACACGAGCTTCTCGGGGCTCAAGACCGCCCTCGCGGTCGCCGTGCGCGACCGCGCCGCGCGGGGCGCCTCCGAGCCCGGGGACGCCGAGCTGGCGGCAGCGTACGAGGACGCGATCGTCGCAACGG
>JAOPYS010000100.1 GCA_025964465.1 Thermoleophilia bacterium | reverse complement strand
GCTCCAGCGGCGACGCGCTGGTCGAGGCGTGCGTGGCGCGGCTGCGCGAGCAGGCCGACGCGCGCTTCGGGCTGACCGTCGAGCGGACGCACTGGTTCAACGGCATCTCCGACCTGAGCTACCTGGCGGGGCAGGGCGAGCCCTCGGGGTGGACGCCCTTCGAGCGCAACTGCCCCGTGTACGGCGCGCGCTACTCGGTGCCGTTCGAGGCGATGCACGCGCTCGCGGCGCCCGTGCTCAACGTCGGGCCGTTCGGCACCGACCCGCACCAGCGCACCGAACGCCTCCACGTGCGCAATGCGTTTGCGGAGCTGCCCGAGCTGCTCGCAGACCTCGTGCAGTTCGTCGCCGCGCAGGTCGCGCCGGCCAGCTGACCGGACGGGCCTTGCCATGCGGGCGTGCTCCGACCGGGGACGATCGGGTACGAGCCGCCCCATGGAGCAGCAGCCGACCGACCAGCCGAACGAACGTACCGACGACCCCGACCGATCGGTCGGCGTCGTCGTGCGCCGGATCGGCGGCGCCATCGGGGTGCTCCTGCTGGTGGCGATCGCGGCGTTCTCGATCGCGCGTGGCAGCGCCGACGATGCGAACCACCTGAGCGTGCGGGACGCGAACGCGCGGCCGAGCGCCGGCCATCACCTCGGCGCCGACGCAGCCGGGCGCGATCGCGTGGCGCGGGTGGCGCACGCGACGCGACAGACCGCGCGTGTCAGCGCCATCGCGGTGGGGCTGATCGGCGGGTTCGCCGTCGTGATCGGCTTGCTCGGCGCGCTCGTGCGACGCGCGTTGCCCGACACCGTCCGGGTGCGGTGGGCCGTGGGGATCGTCGCGGGCCTGGCGTGGTTGACCTTCGTGCGCTGGCTGTGGCACCTGCCGGTGGTGACCGAGGTGGGCGACGACACGCTGAGCGGGCGTGCGGTGCACGCCGTGCACGACGCGACGCTCGCGCTCGCCTCCGGTCGCCTGTTCGCGGCGACGTGCATCGGCGTCGCCTCCGCCCTGGCCCTCGGGGCGCTGCGCATCGGGCCGGGGCAGACCGGGCGAACCGTGCGGCACCTCGTCGGCGCGGCTGCGCTGCTGTTCGGCCTCGGGTGCGCCTCGCTCGAAGTGGTCGACCCGATGGCGATGATCGGGCTCACGCGCCCCGATGGTGGGCTCGCCGCGCAGTTCAGCGACGAGCTCGTGTCGATCCGCGCGGGGTGGTGGGTCGCGTGGCCCTCGCTCGCGATGATCGGACTCATCCTCGTGGCGTGCGCGCTCGTCGGCGGCTGGCTGCTGACCGATCGCCGCGTGGCCGGCGGCGTCGACGCTGCACCGCGGACGTTCCACCACCCGGCCGCGATCACCCTCGCATCGATCGGGGTCGGCCTCGCGCTCGCACGCCAGCTGCTGCTGCCCACGATCGTCTCGTCCACCGCGACCGGCCTGCAGCTCGCTGCCGCGGCGTGCGTCGTGGTCGCCACGGTGCTGCTCGTGGTGGGGCGTACGACCAAGGGCGCTCGGGCCGTCGACCTGGGCACCGCGACGTGGTTCGTCGTCGGCGCGACGGTGGCGATCCTGCTGCACTGGCCCGCACAGCACCACCTCGACCACGCGATCGCCGACGACCTGCAGGACCACCGCGGCGTGCTCGGCCTGCTCGAGCACGAACCGCAGCACTGACACCGCACGAGGGAGGGCCACGCATGGATGTCGCGCAGCTGTTCGACGACGCGCCGGGCGAGTGGGCCGGCACCTATCGCCTCTGGATGCACTCGACCGACATCCCCGACGCGCAGAGCGACAGCCGCGCCACGGTGACGCGCGAGGTGCGGGGCCGGTCGCTGCTCGTGCGCTATGGCTGGCGCTTCGACTCCGACGAGCACGAGGGGCTCGCCATCGTCACTCGGACGGAGGACGACGGCGTGCAGATGGGCTTCAGCGACAGCTTCCACTCCGCCGCCGGCGTGATGCACGGCGAGGCGCTCGGCGCGGGCGCCACGGTCATCGCCCACTACGGTCCGCAGGACGCCCCGTGGGGATGGCGCACCGAGTTCGCGATGCCCAGCGCCGACCAGCTGGAGATCCGCGCCTTCAACATCCGCCCGGACGGGACCGAGACCCTCGCCACCGAGGCCGTGTACCGGCGCGCCGGCTCCTGACGGGGTCTACCCTCGGCATCGTCCAGCCGCGATGTTCCAACATCAGGACAGTGGGAAGGACGGGGCATGGTCCGGCCGCCACGGGGCGGGGCCGACGGAAGGTCGAGGGTGACTCGCAAGCGCATCGAACGCAGCCCGCAGGACACTGCGGACCTCACCCGTCTCATCATCGAGCGCGCCCACAGCGCCTTCGTGTCGATGGACGCGGACGGGCTGATCACCGAATGGAACCCGTCGGCCGAGCGCATGTTCGGGTGGACCAGGGATGAGGTCGCAGGACGCCGCGTTGGGGACGTCGTGATGCCGGAGCGCTACCGAGAGGCGCACGAGCGCGGCCTGGCGCGCTTCCTGGCCACGGGCGACGGGCCGGTGCTCGACAGGACGGTCGAGCTCGAAGGACAACACCGCGATGGACGGGAGTTCCCGATCGCGTTGACGATCTCGCCGATCGAACTCGGTGGCGAGTACTCCTTCCATGCGTTCATCCAGGATGTCTCACAACGTCAGGAAGCCGTCCGCCTCATCGAACGTGCCAACGACGAATTGCTCCGCGCCGACGAGCTCAAGAGCCGCTTCATGGCGATGGCGAGCCACGAGCTGCGAACGCCGCTCACCGTGATCTCCGGATTCACCGACACCATGCTGACCATGAACGGCCAGCTCACGTCCGATCAGCGCCAGGAGTACCTCCAGATCATCGATCGACAGGCGCGCCGGCTGACCCGCCTCGTCGACGACCTGCTCACGCTGTCGAAGGTCGAGAGCCATGGCCTGCGCAGCGACCCGACGACGACCCTCGTTGCGGTCGCGATCGAGGACACCCTGCGCGAACTGGGCGTCCCGGACATCATCGTCCGATGTCCACCGCAGCTCGCCGCGCTCGCGGATGCCGACCACCTGCATCAGATCGTTGCCAACTACGTCAGCAACGCCGTCAAGTACGGCAGCGAGCCGATCGAGATCGTCGTGGAACAGCGCGAGGAGTCGGTCCTGATCGCGGTCTGCGACCAGGGCGATGGCGTGCCCGTGGACTTCGCTCCGCGACTGTTCGAGCGGTTCGAGCGGGCGCTGCACACCGAGGACATCGAGGGCTCTGGCCTCGGGCTGTCCATCGTCCGCGGCCTGGCCCTGGCGCAGGGCGGCGACGTCTGGCACGAGCCGAACTCGCCGCGCGGATCACGGTTCTACCTCAGCCTGCCCTGCGCGGTTCCGGGTGACGACGGGAGCGAGCGATGACCGAGCACCAACGGGTCCTCGCAGGGATCGAGGGCGACCGCCTGGCGCGCCTGTTCGACGCCCTGCCGGCGTTCGTCGCCGTGCTCCGGGGCACGGACCACGTCTTCGAGTACGTCAATGACGACTACCTGCGGCTCGTGGGCGGCGACCGACGGGTCCTCGGCCAGCCGGTGCTGGAGGCGCTCCCCGAGATCCGGGACCAGGGATTCGTCGAGCTGCTGGACGCCGTGTACGCGACGGGCGAGCCGTTCCACGGCGACGAGCTGCCCTTGATGCTCGACCGGCGCGGCGACGGTGTGCTGGAGGAGGTGCACGTCAACTTCGTGTACCTGCCGACTACGAACGCCGAGGGAGAGATCGACGGCGTCCTCGCCCACGGCGTGGAGGTCAGCGAGCAGGTCCGTTCGCGGCGCACGGTGGAGGAACTCGCCCGCGAGCTTGAGGTGCAGCGCGCGAGCCTCGCGACGGTGATCGAGCGGATGCCGGTCGGCGTGGTGCTGTGCGACGCGAACGGCAACATCACGTCGGGGAACACGATCTGGCGCGACTTCTACGGGGTCCCCATCGACGGCCTCGACGACGTGGGCACCTGGACCGTGTTCGAGGGCGTGCGGCCGGACGGCTCGGTCTATGCCCCCGACGAATATCCGCTGGCCCGGTCCATCCTGCGGGGCGAGGTGGTCCTGGGTGAGCCGATCGAGTTCCGCAGCGCCCAGACCGGCGAGGTGCGATCGACCGAGGTGAGCTCGGCGCCGATCCGCGGAGAGCAGGACGACATCGTCTCCGGGGTGGCGGTATTCGTTGACGTCACCGAACGGATCGCGCTCCAGCACGAGCTGGCCGGGCGCCGAGCCACCCAGGACGCCCAGACGCGGGTCGAGCAGGTGCTGGACGTCGCCGGTGACGGTATCTGGGTGCTCGACGAGCAGGGCCGGACCGTGCTCATGAACCCGGCAGCGCAACGCATGACCGGATTCGAGCCCGAGGACGTCATCGGCAAGGTCTCGCACTGGCTGCTGCACCACTCGCACGCCGACGGGTCGGAGTACCCCATCGAGGAGTGCCCGATCTACCGCAGCGTCTTCCACGCCGAATCGTGCGAGGTCGACGACGAGGTGTTCTGGCGAAAGGACGGGTCGAGCTTCCCTGTCGCGTACCGCTCGACCCCGATCCACCAGGAGGGCCGACTGATCGGCGCGGTACAGGTGTTCCGCGACCTGACGGAGCAGCGCCGGGCAGATGCCGAGCGCCGGCGGATCCGCGAAGCCCGGCTCGCGCGCCACAAGGCATTTGAGATCAATGACACCGTGGTGCAGCGGCTGGCAGTGGCGGACATGGCGTTGGGCATGGGCCGACACGAGGAGGCCGCGGCAGCGGTCAAGGACGCGCTGGCCGTCTCCAAGCGCATCATCAACGACTGGGCCAACGAGGGTGATGCCGATCTCACCCGCTCGACGCCCGCGGGTTCGGACGGCGGTGCCCCGTGACCTGCCGCCTGGTGCTGTGCGACGACGCCCGCGACTTCGTGCGCCTGCTCAAGCTGCTGATCGACATGGAGTCCGATATGGAGGTCGTCGGCGTGGCGCACGACGGTGCGGAAGCGATCAGCGTATGCACCGAGCTGCAGCCCGACCTGCTGGTGCTCGACGTCTCCATGCCCGTCATGGACGGACTGACCGCCCTGCCTCGCATCCGCGAGGTCAGCCCCGGGACGAGCGTCGTCATGCTGTCGGGATTCAGCTCCGCTGCCATGAAGCGCCAGGCGCTCGAGCTCGGCGCGAGCCAGTTCATCGAGAAGGGCATCCCCCCGAGCGAGCTGACGGGTCAGCTGCGCGCGCAGTGCACGTAGCCGTCAGCGCGGCGCATTGAGCAGGTCCTGCTCGTCGCGGCGCGGGAACACCGTCCAGCCATCCGCGCGCAGCGCATCCAGTTCCGTCTCGTCCACCGTGGTGTCACCGAGGTGTGCCGAGACCCGACCGTCGAGCGTCCAGTGGATGTACGCGACCTCGCTGTAGCCGTTCAGCAACGGGATGCGTTCTCGTGCGCACGGCACACGCGGCAGGTACACGGCTCGGCTCGCGAGGAAGTCGGGCTCCGCCCCGTCCCCGAGCGGTGCGAGCCGCAGGCTGACGATGATGTTGACGACCGGCCACGTCTTCGTGCGCTGCGCCGCGACCTCGGGTGGCCAGGATTCCGGGATGTCTACCGATCGGTGGTCCATCCACTGATCATAGAGCGGAGGCGAGCGCCATCCATGGGCCCGTCGGGCGTTTGATGCGGGTACCGCCGGGAAATTCCGCATCCTCTTCGTTCGGACCTGGAGGCACCATGCGCGCGATGACGTACCGCGGCCCGTACAAGCTGCGGGTCGAGGAGAAGGACCGGCCTCGCATCGAGCACCCCAACGACGCGATCGTGCGGGTGCAGCTCGCGGCCATCTGTGGATCGGACCTGCACCTGTACCACGGGATGATGCCGGACACCCGGATCGGCCACACGTTCGGGCACGAGTTCATCGGCGTCGTCGACGAGATCGGCTCATCCGTCCAGCACCTCCAGGTCGGCGACCGGGTCATGGTGCCGTTCAACATCTTCTGCGGCAGCTGCTGGTTCTGCGCCCGGGGCCTCTTCAGCAACTGTCACAACGTCAACGCGAACGCCACTGCGGTGGGCGGCATCTACGGCTACTCGCATACCACGGGCGGCTACGACGGTGGTCAGGCCGAGTACGTGCGCGTGCCGTTCGCGGACGTCGGCCCCGTGAAGATCCCGGAGTGGATGCATGACGAGGACGCCGTGCTGCTCACCGACGCCGCCGCGACCGGCTACTTCGGGGCGCAGCTCGGGGAGATCGCCGAGGGTGACACGGTCGTGGTGCTCGGTGCAGGGCCGGTCGGCCTGGTCGCCGCCCAGTCGGCCTGGCTGATGGGTGCCGGCAGGGTCATCGTGGTGGACCACCTGGCCGAGCGGCTGGAGAAGGCGCGCACCATGGCGCACGCCGAGACGCTGGACTACGACGAGTACGAGGACATCGTCGTCGAGCTGAAGCAGCAGACCGACCACCTGGGCGCGGATGTCGTCATCGAGGCGGTCGGAGCGGAGGCGGACGGCAGCTGCCTGCAGCACATCGCCGCTGCCAAGCTCAAGCTTCAGGGCGGCTCCCCGGTCGCGCTGAATTGGGCGATCGATGCGGTCCGCAAGGGTGGGACCGTCGCCGTCGTCGGCGCCTATGGACCGATCCAGTCCGCGGTCAAGTTCGGCGACGCGGTCAACAAGGGCCTGACGCTGCGCATGAACCAGACCCCGGTGAAGCGGCAGTGGCCACGGATGTTCGAGCACATCCGCAACGGCCACCTGACACCGCGCGAGATGGTCACCCACCGCTTCCCGCTCGAGGAGATCGGCGAGGCCTACCACGTCTTCTCCGCCAAGCTCGACGGCTGCATCAAGCCCCTGATCCTGCCCAGCGCGTCCTGAGGAACCTCGCATGAGCCAGCCCACCACCCGCGATCGCGACACCAGCAGTGCAGACGGCCTCCCGATCGCGTACGTACCCGACCGCCCCAGGATGCGCGAGACCCCCGAGCAGCTGCGCGCGCGCATCCCCGGGTGGGGCGCCGACCTCGACCCCGCGGACCGCCCGTCCCACCCCAAGCTGCAGTACTCGCCTGACAGCACCGGCGCGCACTGGCGCTTCCCGGAACGCCAGGCCGGCGCCGAGGGGCGCGAGCGCTCGATCGAACATGCCTTCGTCACCCCGGTGTTCGGCACGGCGCAGCCGCTGCACGGGGTCTCCGGGATGATCCGCCGACTTGCCTACCGCCGGTACAGCGAGGCCCGGTTCGGGCATTGGCTCCTGCTCATCTTCGGCGACCGGGTCGACGCCTGGGGCAGCCACCTGCGCTCGTTCGCCACGCTGCACCCGGACAACCCGATCACGCAGACCGGCATCCGCTCCGAGCTGTCGGCGAGCGGGACCATGCGCCGAGGTCGATCCGACCGCCGCCACCACCTGCTCGACCCGGTCATCGTGGCTGGTCCCTGGGTGATCGCCGCGGGCGGGCTGGTTCTCGGCGTGCGCCGCTTCCGCCGGCGTGCCGCCGGGTGATCCGCACCTAGCCGGTGATGCGCAGTTCGTGAACTCGTCGCTCGGCGAGCTCGCTGGCGATTTCCAGGAAGCGGTGATGCGCCTCCGCGTTGCCGTCAGCGTCGATCCCAGCCTCGGCGATACGCCGTGTCGTTCGCTCGAACTCCAAGCGGGCCGAGAGACCCTTCTTCGTGAGTGCGACGG
>JAOPYS010000210.1 GCA_025964465.1 Thermoleophilia bacterium | reverse complement strand
GACACGAGCTTCTCGGGGCTCAAGACCGCCCTCGCGGTCGCCGTGCGCGACCGCGCCGCGCGGGGCGCCTCCGAGCCCGGGGACGCCGAGCTGGCGGCAGCGTACGAGGACGCGATCGTCGCAACGGTTGCGGGGTGCGCGAAGAAGCTGCTCCAGCGTCGTGGGCCCCGGTCCGGGCACCCGGCGGCGCGCGATACACTGGCACTCGTCGGCGGTGTGGCCGCCAACGCGAAACTCCGAGACCACATGACCTCCCTCTGCACGAAATTCGACGTCCGATCCGTCCGCGCGCCCCTGCGCTGGTGTGGCGACAACGCAGCCATGATCGGGGTCGCGGCGGGATGGTGCCCCGAGCACGTTGGCCCGAGTGCATGGACGCTCGACGCGTACGCGACAACTCCCCTCTTCAGTGCCCGACCACCGGTGCCGAACTGACCGATGATGAGCCCACGGCTCCCCATTCCACGAGCGACGCACGCGCCCCGCACGCGAGGCCGGCGCCTGCCCGCCTTTGCGGCGACGGTCGCCTGCGCCGCCTGCCTCGTGGTCGCGACGGCCGCGACGCCGGTCGCCTCGGCGGCGGCCAGTCCCGACCCTGCGGTCGCGGCAGCGCGCCAGGCCAGCCAGGCCTGGAACCCCTTCTTCGCGTCGGAGCGTGCGGTGCCCGTCACCGACTCCCGGCACGTGGTCGTGCTCTTCGACGATCCCAGCCTCGGTGAGTGGGTGGCGGCCGGTGCCCGCCCGCTGACCGCCGTGCAGCGCAAGGCCTGGGTCAAGCGGGCGCTCGCACTGCAGGCCAAGCGCCTCGATGCCCTCGCACTCGCGGGCGTGCAGTTCCGCGTCGACCACCGCTACGTGCGGGTCGCCAACGGCGCGTCCCTGCTCGTGCACGGCGACGGGGCGCAGCTGCTGCGCTCCATGCCGGCGGTCGCGCAGGTCGTGCCGGTGCACCCGCTGTGGCCGACGGCCATCGCGCCGGGTGCCGCGACGAAGGCGGCCGACGACGGCGCCGCCGGTGCCGCTGCCGCGGCCGGTGCCCCCGCCGCTGATCCGCACGCCGTGCGCGTGGCGGTGCTCGACACCGGCATCGATGCGAACCACCCCGCCGTCGCCGGGCACGTGGCCCAGGCCCTCGACGCAACGACGCAGGGCGGCGCGGCCACCGAGCCGGCGATCGCCCCGAACGAGCACGGCACCGCCGTCGCCGGGGCAGTGCTGCGCGGCGCGGGAGCGGGCGTCGACGTCCAGCTCGTCCCCGTGCAGGTGCTCTCCCGCCGGCCCGCGCGTGACGGCGTCGAGGCCGTGCTCGGTGAGAGCGACGACCTGCTGGCCGGCCTCGAACTCGCGGTCGACCCCAACTCCGACGGCGACACCTCCGACGCGCTCGACGTGGCCGTCGTCGCGTCGACCACCCCCTTCGCCGGGTTCACCGGCTCGCCGGAGGACCTCGCGGTCCACGGCGCGGACGCCCTCGGCACCGTCGTGGTGGCCGCGGCCGGCAACGACGGCGCCAGCGGCGACGACGTGGGCACCATCGGCTCGGTCGCCGCATCCGAGGCGGCGCTGTCGGTCGGTGCTGCCGACCTGCGCGACCGAACGCCGGGCGCCACGGTGCGCGTGCGCGGCGACGGCATCGACCAGACCTTCGCCCACGCGGCCGTGCTGACCGCCGGCAGCGCGCGGCTGCCCGGCGGCAAGCTCACCACGGTCGTCGTGGAGGGCGCGGGCGACGAGGTCACCGATTACCTCGACTCCGAGCTGCGCAGCCGGGTCTCCGGCGCCGTTGCGCTCGTGGCGACCCGCGTCGGTGTGGCGGTCGCCGACCAGGTCCGCGCGGCAGCCGATGCCGGAGCGGTCGCGGTGCTCGTGGGCAGCGACCACGCCGGCCCCGCAGCCGGCACGATCGACGTCCGGGGCGCCGACATCCCCGCCATCGCGCTCGAGCGCTCCGACGCACGCGCGCTGCGCGACGCACTGGCGGCGGGCACGCGCCTCAGCCTCACCCTCGACCCGACCTTCGAGCACAACGACGCGTACGGGACGGTGGCCGGGTTCAGCTCCGCCGGCCCGCGCTTCGACGGCCACGGCCGGCCGGACGCGCTCGCCTCGGGCGTCGGGATGCTCGTCGCCGGACCCGGTGCCACGTGGCACGTCGCCAGCGGCACCTCGATCGCGGCCGGATGGGCTGCCGGGCAGGTCGCCGCGGTGCGCTCCGCCCGCCCGGCCTGGAGCCCCGCGCTGGTCCGCTCCGCACTGCTCGGCACCGCCATCCCGCTCGGCGAGGTCGGGGACCGCCCGACCGTCGCCACACAGGGCGCCGGCGTGCTCGACGCCGCCCGCGCGGCCGGCACCGGATGGGTCGCCGGCTCGGGCCGCATCGACTTCGGCGCCGTGGCACCGGGCGCGGAGGTGCGGCGTGGCCTCGACCTCACCGCCCTCGCCGCCACCGGCGGCACGCTGCGCGGGGCCCGCATCCTGCTCGACGACGGCGGTCACTCGGGAGCGGTCACGCCGACGCTCGACGACGACCAGCTCGTGCTCGCGGTCGGCGCGCACGCTCGCCCCGGGCACGTGGGCGGCTGGCTCGTCCTGCCCGACAACGGCATCCGCATTCCGTGGAGCGCGACGGTGCGCGACCCCGCGGCGGCCGCAACGCCCGTGACCGCCGATGTCTCCACCCACGCACTGCAGCCCGTTGCCGGGCCGGGCGCCTGGGCGAGCACCCTCACGCTGGCGATCGGCGGAGCGAGCCACGGCGACGACGCCCTCGGGCTCGCGGCCGTGCAGCGTCTCGAGGTGCGGCTCGTCGATGCGTCCGGCAAGGACCACGGGGCGATCGGCGGCCTGGACCAGGCACTGCCGGGCGTCTACTCCTTCGGCCTCGCGGGCGTGGATCCCACGGGCAAGCGACTGGCCCGCGGCACGTGGACGCTGCAGGTGCGCTACGTGCCGGCGTCGGATCCCACGGGCGAGTGGCGCGACGGCCCGTCGACCACGGTCACGGTGACCCCGGCCCGACCCGCGAAGTAGCTGCGCAGGACGTCCGCGCTGTGGCGGCGCCCGGGCGAGCGCAGCGGTTCGACCATCCCCCTTCGAATGGCCTCGCGTGCGCTCGCCCGTGCGGCCAGCCTCCCCCTCGACGAACCCCTGCGTGCGATCAGGCGACGGTGACGGGCTCGCCCGCCATCCGCGCGAAGATCGCGTCGTAGTCGATGCCGAAGTCCGCGAGCACGAACGCCGCCGCCCCCTGCGCGTCGCGCAGCATCGCGAGCAGCAGGTGGTCCGTGCCGATGTGCTCGTCACCCAGCCGTCGCGCCTCGTCGCGCGCCTGGCCGATGACGCTCCATGCTCGTTCGGTCATCTCCATCGTGGAGGGGAAATACCCGCGCCCGAACCGACGGAAACCTGACCCCGAGCCGACGGTCTCCAGCTGGGCGAGGATTGCTACGATGCCTGCGTGGAAGGCCGCCCCGACACACGCCCGGCGCGACCGCGCCTCGAGGTGTTCACCGCAGCCGGGTGCTGCCTGTGCGACGACGCGCGGCCGGTGCTCGACCGCCTCGCGTCCGAGCTGGAGGTCGACGTGGTGTGGACCCCGATCGACGGCGACGCGGAGCTCGAGGCCGCGTGGCGCACGGAGCTGCCCGCCGGCGTGCTGGACGGCCGCAAGGTCTTCAAGTACCGGGTGGACGAGGGCCTGCTGCGCCGCCGCCTGTCGCCCCGCACGAGCTAGGGGCTAGCCGCAGACGATGTAGGTGCCGAGGGGGCCGGCGACGACCTGGCGGGGGATGCGGCCGTCGGGCAGCACGAGCCTCGACTCGTCGCGCGTGGCGATGCAGATCTGGTCCTCGGCGAGGACGTCGGTGGGTGCGCCCGCGACCGGGGGGACGGGCGCAGCCGTGCCGCCGGCGGTGTCGGCGGCGGGGGCTCCATCGCCGGAGGGCGCCGCCCCCGTCGCGCTGCGACCGCCCGCTGCCTCGCCCTGGGC
>JAOPYS010000202.1 GCA_025964465.1 Thermoleophilia bacterium | reverse complement strand
GTCGTCAACTTCGCCACCGCGCGGCTCGACGTCCACCATGGCGCCGCCGTCGATGCGGCAGGGCTCGCCGCCGCGGTCGCCCGCGCGGGGTTCTCCGTCCGACCCGCGGCCGGCGCGCCGCGCGTGTCGTGGTGGCGCAGCCCGCGTGCGTGGCGGCTGCTCGTGGCGGTGCCGCTGTTCATGGCCGGCCTCGCCGGCGATCTGACCGACGCCCCGGGGCAGGGCGCGTGGACGGCGCTGCTGGTCATCGCCGCCGCGGTCGGCGGGTGGGCGGTCTTCCGCTCCGCGCTCGCCGGCGTCCGCTCGCGCAGCCTCGACATGAACGTCCTCATGGCTGCGGCGACGGTCGGGGCCGGTGCCCTGGGGCAGTGGCCCGAGGCCGCGTCGATCGTCCTGCTGTTCTCGCTCGGCAACCTGCTCCAGGCGCACGCCATCGACCGCACCCGCGCCTCGGTCGAGGCGCTGTCGCAGCTCACGCCGGAGGCGGTGCAGGTCCGTCGCGGAGCGGCGCTCGCGACCGTGCTGGTCGACGACGTCGTGGTCGGCGACCTGGTGCTGGTCAGGCCCGGCGACCGGGTCGCGCTCGACGGCACCGTCGAGGAGGGGTCCACCACGGTGGACGAATCGGCGATCACGGGCGAGGGCGCCCCGGTCGAGAAGGCTGCCGGCGACGTCGTGCGGTCAGGCTCGCTCAACGGTGCCGGCGCCCTCGACGTGCGGGTCACCGCGCCCGCCGCCGGCTCGACGCTGCAGCAGGTCGTGCGGATGGTCGAGCAGGCACAGGCGACCAAGGCGCCCGCGGAGGAGCTCGTCGACTCGATCGCGCGGGTCTACACGCCGGTCGTCGTCCTCATCGCCGTGGCCCTGGCCGTCGTGCCGGGCCTCGTCACCGGCGACTGGTCCACGTGGACGTACCGCGCGCTCGCGCTGCTCGTGATCGCCTGCCCCTGCTCGCTCGTCATCTCCACGCCCGTGACGGTCGTCTCCGGCATCGGTGCGGCATCGCGCCGTGGCATCCTCGTCAAGGGCGGCAGCGCACTCGCCGCGGCCGGACGGATGCGCTCGATCGCGCTGGACAAGACGGGCACCCTCACGGAGGGGCGCCCCCACGTCGCGAGCACCACCGTCGTCGCCGACCTCGCCGCGGGCAGCGTGCTCGGCATCGCCGCCGCGCTCGAGCGACGCTCGGGGCACCCGCTGGCGCATGCCCTGCTGACGGCCGCCGAGGGGCAGCGCGTCCTGGAGGCGACCGACGTCGTCGGCGTCGCGGGCCGTGGCGCCCGCGGCCTCGTCGACGGGGTCGAGTACTCGATCGGGAGCCCGCGCCTCTTCGCCGAGCTCGGCATCCCGCAACCCCCGCTGGTCGACGGGGTCGTCGCGGAGCTGGGCGATCGAGGGGAGACCCCCGTGCTGCTGGGCACCGCCGCCGGCGTCGTCGCGGTGTTCGGTCTCGCCGACACCGTCCGCCCGGAGGCCGCCGGAGCGATCGCCGCGCTGCGCGCAGCGGGCATCGAGCACATCACCATGCTCACGGGCGACAGCACGGGCGCCGCGGCCCGCGTGGCAGGGCAGCTCGGGGTCGACTACCGCGCCGAGCTGCTGCCCGCGGACAAGGTCGAGGCGATCCGCGAACTGCAGCGCAGCCACGGGGTGGTCGGGATGGTCGGGGACGGCGTCAACGACGCGCCCGCGCTCGCGGAGGCCGATGTCAGCTTCGCGATGGGCGCAGCCGGCGCGGGCGTCGCGCTCGACGCCGCCGACGTCACCCTCCTGCAGGACGACCTGCGCAAGCTCGTCGCCGTCGTCGAGCTCTCGCGCAGGTCACGGCGCGTGCTCGCCCAGAACGTCGTCAGCTCCGTCGTCATCAAGGGCGCCTTCGTCGTCCTGGCACCCTTCGGCCTCGTCACGCTGTGGCTCGCCGTCGCGGCAGACCTCGGCACCTCGCTGGCGGTCACCGGCAACGGGCTGCGCCTGTTCCGCCACCGCCCCTGAACGTTGACGTCACGGGACGGAATGGCACGAAGTTCTGACCGTTTGTCATAATCGGCGCATGCGTCCGATCCGTGTCTCCCTCGCCTCCGTCGCCGCCGCCATCGCCCTCCTGACCGCTGCGCCAGCGCTGTGTTCGGCCGCCGTCCTGGGCGAGAGCATCATGAACGGGCTCAGCAGCGAGCCCGGGAAGCCGGGGCCGGCCGTGCAGTTCTTCAGCCTGGGCGACAGCGCCGGCGTCGACGAGAACATCACGGTCAGCTTCGATGCGGTGGCCCAGGCCTTCACGATCGCGGACTCGACGGGCATCTCCCCCGACACGGGCGAGTGGGACACGCTCAAGGGGCACTGCACGCCGCTCGACGCGAACACCGTGCGCTGCCGCGTGGACTTCTCGAACGCCACTGTCGCGGTCGACCACGCAGCCGTCTCGATCGGCGCGCAGGCCGGCAACGACACGATCACCGCGACCGGTGGCGGCTACCTGCAGGTGCTCGGCGGCCCGGGCAACGACGTCATATCGACGAGCGGCGGCGACGACTACGTGCGTGGCGGCGACGGCACGGACACCATCGACACCGGCGACGGCAACGACACGGTCGACGATGGTCTCGGCAGCGACGTGGTGCGCACGGGCGGCGGCAAGGACGTGATCTCCGTCTTCGGCGGTGGAGTCGACTCGATCGACGCCGGTGACGGTGACGATGAGATCGCGCCGTACGACACGCCGCACGGCACCGTGAACATCCTCGCGGGCGCGGGCAATGACACCGCGAACGTGATGTCGACCAAGGGCGTTGTCGACATGGGGGCCGGCAACGACATCGTGCAGACCTATTTCGACACGCGCACCTACCGCGGCGAGGTCGTCACCACGGTGACGTGTGGCGTCGGACGCGACCTCGTCACGCCCGGTCCCGGCGACCGGATCCACCTCGACTGCGAGCAGCTCAACCACCCCGACATCTTCTGCTCGACCAAGGCCTGCCGTGTGCTCACAGGCCTGTTCACGGCGGGCAGCACGCGGCCGCTGGTGGCGCATGCGGCGACCGTGCGCGGGACGGGTCGCTACGCACCGCTGTCGATCGGCACCAAGGCGGTCATCGCGGCAGTTGCGCACGCACACCTGCACGCGCTGTCCGTGACGCTCGCCCTCGCGGGACCGGGCCTGTACCTCCACAAGGACCCGCGCATCGTGCTGTTGGCGTAGTGGCCGGTCAGCCGATCGCGACCAGCGGCAGGCGGACCGTCCGGCGATTGCCGCTCGCGTCCGCGACGGTCAGTTCGTAGGTGAGCCGCGCACGGTGGGTACGTGCGGTTGCGAGCGCAGCCGTGAGCCGCCGCTGGCCGAGCTTCGTGGTGGTCACCCGCAGCGCGCCGATGCCGGCCGCCGTGAGGCGCGTGCGCGCGACGGCGCCGAGGGCAGTGCGCCCGAGGAGCAGCCGTGCGCTCGCCGTGCATCCCTCCGAGCAGCTGAACGTGGCCCGCACGCCGGCGCGCCCGATCACCTTGGCCGAGCGAGGCGCGAGCGCGAGCACGAGCACCTTCGGGGCAGTGCGGTCCACCGCGGGCGGCACGACGGGCACGACGGGGACGACCGCGTCGTCGATGGTGACCGTGGTCGTGGTGCCACCCAGCGAGGCGCCGCCCGTGGCACCGGACACCGTCAGCGTGAACGTCTCGGCCGTCTCGGCGATCGCGTCAGGGATGAGCGGGACCTGCACGACGCGCGATGTCACCCCGGCAGGGAACTCGAGCGAGCCGGACGTCGCGACGAAGTCGCTCGCGCCGCGCGCCGTGCCGTCCGCGGTCGAGTACTGCACGGACGCAGGCAGGCGCAGGTCGCCGGTCCGCGAGACGGTGATGCTCGCCGCACCGGCCGTCTCGGCCGCCCGCGTGCTGGCTGCGGCCACCTGTACGGTCGAGGGCGGCAGCAGCACCATGTCGAGCAGCGTCCCGTCGACGACGCCGGCCGCGGTGCCGGCGCCCGTGGTGAGGTTGAGCGTGTGGATCGCCGTCGTGCCCCCGCTGACCGGGTTGGACATGTACGCGATGCCGGTGCTCGGCGAGATCGCCATGCTGACGCTCGCGTTGAGGCCGACCCCCGTCGTGCCGACCTGCAGCACCTGGCCCCCATCCGCTGACGGCACGCCGTCGACACCGCCGATGCGGATCAGGTTGGCGGAGTTGGTGTCGATGCCGTAGAGCGTGGTGGCGGTCGCGCCGACGACGCTGCGGTCGTAGGCGATCGCCGGGCCGCGAGCCGCGCCGGAGAGCGGCGTGTCAGT
>JAOPYS010000193.1 GCA_025964465.1 Thermoleophilia bacterium | reverse complement strand
GAACGAACCATCGCTCCCACTGTCGGCGGCCGCTGGGCGAGGTTGTCTTCGGGTGCTGCACTGTGATTCCTCCACGCGCTCGACACAGACGCCGGTTCACCCGGCAACGGCCCGTGTATACCACTCTTGGCGCTTGCCGAACCGGGACGGCTTTCATTAGCGCGGTACGAAGGCAGCCTGCGGAATTTCGCGGGGGCGTCAGTCGCAGCACGCTCAGTTTTCTGAACGAACGGGGCGGGCTGCTGGAGCGCGACGTGGAGCGCACCCGGGGGCGTGCGCGCGGGCGTGAGGCACGCGAATGCGTGGGATTGACGCGCTGACGGGTGCGCCTGACACGCCGCGCTGCGCGCCGGCGGTGACTGACACGGGCGCCCAGGGGCGCTCGCGACGGTCCGCACCGGGACGCGGCCAAAGTTCTGGCCTCTCGACGCGGGGGCGGCGGCGGTCGAGCGTTTCGGTGGTGCTCCGGACTGGGCTGCCCGGTAGCCTGCGCGGGTGCCCGCTCCCCTCTCGACGACGACCGCCTCGACCGAGCGTGGGCACGCTGCTGGGCGGGTGGGGCGCGGGGCAAGGGGCGCCGTGGCCGGGGCCGTGCTCGTCGGGCTGCTCCTGCGCGTGCCCGGGTGGCGCGACCCGCTCGGCAACGACGAGGCGGGAAGCGCGCTCGTCGGCCACGCGTGGCTGTCCGGGTCGGGCGGCCTGCCGTCCGCTGGACCGTACGGGAGCTACTGGTTCGACCGCCCGCCCCTGCTGCCGCTCGCGTACGGCGCCGCCGACGTGCTGGGCGGCGCCGACGGCGTGCGGGCGTTGGGCGCGCTGGCGGCGGCCATCCTCGTGCTGCTGGCCGCAGCGATCGGGTCGCGCGTCGCGGGTGCGCGGGGTGCCGTGGTGGCGGGCGTGTCGGCAGCGTGCATCTCGTCGGCACCGGTGCTGCTGGGCGACCACACCTACGGCGAACTGCTCGCCTCGGTGCCCTCCGCAGCCGCCGTGCTGGCCCTGCTGGTCGCGCTGCGCCGGCGCGAGGCGACCGCGGGCGGGCGCGGCATCCGCACCTTGCTGCTGGCGAGCGGGGTGCTCGCGGCGTGCGCCGTGCTGGTCAAGCAGTCCGCCCTCGACGCCGGCGTGGCGGGCCTGGCCGCGCTGGCGGCGTCGATCTGGGCGGCGCGCGGCGCGCCCGAGCGCGGCCTGCGCCTGCGCGACGCGGGCACGTGGCTGGCAGGAGCGATCGCGCCCGTGGCCGTGGTGGCGGGCTGGGCGGCGCTGCAGCCCGGGCGGCTCGCGCAGCTCGCCGAGGCGGTCGTCGGCTACCGCCTGCAGTTGATCGGCGAGGCCACGCAGGGCTCCGCGACCGAGGGCATGGGCGAGATGCAGCAGCTCGTGCTGCCGCTGGTCGCCTCCGGGCTCGTGCTGCTCCTGCCGCTGGCGCTCGTGGGCATCGCGCGCGGCAGCCGCGGATGGATGCGCGCACTGCTGCTCGGCTGGCTGGTCGGTGCGGTGTTCGGGGTGCTGGGGGGCGGGTTCTACTGGCCTCACTACCTGCTGCAGCTGGGCCCACCCTGCGCCGTGGGGGCAGCGATCGCGCTTCGGTCCTCGGGCGCGCGCACGCGAGGGGGGATCCTCGGGGTGCTCCTGCTCGCCGCGCTGGTCGGGCCGGCGACGCGCGGCTGGATGCCGCACTCGGGGGAGTTCGATGACGACGCGCAGCGCGTCGGGCAGTTCGTCGCACGCAGTGCCGAGCCAGGCGACCAGCTCGAGGTCGTCTGGGCGCGGCCGGGTGTCGCCTACTACGCGGGCGTGCCGATGCGCGGCGCCTATCTGTGGAGCGCGATGCAGACCACGCGGCCCGGCATCCGCGCGGCGCTGCTCGACGCTGTGGAGGGGCCGCGGGCGCCCACGTGGATCGTGCGCTGGAATCGCCCCGACGCGTTCCACCTCGATGACGACGGGCGCGTGGACGCCGCCATCGACGCGCACTACCGCGAGGTGGCACGGGTGTGTGGCAGGTCCGTCCTCGTGCGACGTGACCTGACGCGCGACGTCGCCGATCCCCAGCAGCGGCGGGCGTGCGGGTGACGTGCGCGCGGCGTCAGGTGGCGAACGGGAAGTTCGCCGTGGCCCGCACGTCGCCGCCGTGCTCGACGATGCAGGCGGCGTAGCCGGCCGCCACCAGCGCGGGCAGCAACTCGCCGCCGCCGGCCGCCACTGCGGTGGCGTAGGACTCGCACACCACCAGGTCGTCGCCCGCGACGCTCACCGACGCGACGGGGGAGGCCGGCTCGCCGGTGCGCGGATCGAGGATGTGGTCCCCCCGCGCGTACGTGCCGGAGGTGGCGATCGCACCGCGCAGCGAGACGGTGCAGGCCAACGCCGCCTCGTCGCGCGGATCCTGCACGCCGACGGTCCACGCGCGCCCCGGCTCGGGCTCGCCGAAGCTGGCGATGTCGCCCCCGCCGTTGACCATCGCCGCGGCGACGCCGGCGCGTTCGATCGCCGCGGCGGCGCGCGCGACCGCCCACCCCTTCACCAGGCCCGTCGGGTCCACGCCGCCGGGCAGGGCCCAGGCGTCGAACCACCCGCGGGTGCGGCGGTGGGCGGCGAGGCACAGGTCGAGCACCTCCGCCACCTCGTCGGGCAGTTCCCCGAGGCCCGCCTCCCCGCGCCGCAGCCGGTTGATCGCGCTCGCGGGCTTCCAGGTGCTGAACGTCGCGTCCGCCGCGTGCAGGATGGCGCACGCCTCCTCGATGGCGCCGCGCGCCGTGGCCGGCGACACGTCGCCCGCGAACACCGCGAACGACACCACCGTCCCCATCACGGGCTCGGCGTGGCGCAGGGGCGCGACGGCGTCAGCCACGCAGCTGGTCGATCGCCGACTGCAGCGACCGCTCGTACGCCTGGCTCGTGTACGTCGCGCTGGAGATCCCGTCGACCTTCGCGTTGCCGGTCGTGACGCTCTGCAGCATCAGCGCGGGCAACGAGAAGTTCGCGATCTCCTCGGAGCGGCCGTCGTACGTGTCGAGGTGCTGCATCTTGACGTCGGTGATGCGTCCCCCACCGACGGTCACCTGCACGCGCAGCTCGCCGAAGGGGTGCTTCCTCCAGATCTTCTCGGTGTCGCCGACGACCGTCCGCGGTGGGCCGTCGAGGATCGGGATGGCGTAGCGCCGCGCCTCCGCCTCCTCCTTGCGCAGCTGGGCGTTGGACGTCACGGGGGGTGAGGCGCCGGCCGAGGAGCCGTCGGGATTGGCGATGCTCGCGCCGTTGAGCACGTCGATGCCGCCGCCGCCCTCCTGCCCCTCGGGCGAGTACCACAGCAGGGCGAGCATGCCGGCCGCGGCCGCCGTCGCGACGTAGGGGGCGGGGCGCAGGAAGCGTCGGATCCGGCCGACGCGCGGGCTAGAAGGTGAACGCTTCATGGTGGATCCGTTCCGGTGGGACGCCCGATTCGCGCAGGGAGCTGGACATCGCTCGCATGAATCCGGTCGGCCCACACATGTACACCTCGCGGTCGGCGACGTCGGGCACCGCGGCGCGCAGGGCGGGGGCGTCGATCGGCACCTCGTCGGGCGGCCCGACGAGCGTGACCGCGCGACCGCCGTGCTCGTCGACGAAGCGCTCGACCTCGTCGGCCAGCACCAGGTCCTCGTGGCGGTCGGCACGCAGCAGCACGGTGACGTCGACGCCGCCGGGGAGGTCCTCGAGCAGTGCTCGCACGGGGGTCACGCCCACGCCGGCGCCGACCAGCAGCACCCGGTCGAGGTGCAGGCGGTGTCGGGTGAACGTGCCGTACGGCCCCTCGATCGCGACGCGAGTGCCGGGCTCGACCGTGAGCAGCGCCGCGCTGTGGTCGCCGAGCCGCTTCACCGTGAAGCGCAGGGTCGTGCGGGTCGGCAGGGAGGAGATCGAGTAGGGATGCGCCTGCCACCACAGCCCCGCCTTCAGGAACCGCCACTGCAGGAACTGGCCGCCGTGGATGGGCAGGCGATCGAGGCGCCGGCCGACCACGGTGATCGAGACCGTGTCGGCGTTCTCCGCCACGACCGACTCCACGCGCATGGCGTGGTAGGCGCTGCGGACCGTCGGCAGCAGGACCCGGTACCATGCCACGAGCCCGGCGGTGAGCAGCCAGAGGGCGATCCAGAACCCGCGCGCCACGGGTTCGCCCACGAACGCGGACCCGCTCGACAGCACGTGCGAGTAGGACAGGCCGATGCCGAGGTAGGTGTAGAGGTGGATCACCCACCAGGTCTCGTAGCTGAGGTGGCGCTTGGCCACGCGGTACGACGTCGCCGACGCGACGAGCAGCGCCACCAGGCCGACGGTCGCCGTGAGCATGCCGCCCGTCGTGGTCAGCAACGTCCAGAACTCGCGGGCCACGCCGCGTTCGGCCGCCCGGGCGTAGCCGATCGTGTTGGCGACGGTGTGCGCGACGAGCAGCGCGAGTACGCCGGGAGCGATCCAGCGGTGCCACTTCACGAGCCGGTCCTGGCCGACCACGCGCTCGACGAACTGCAGGCGCGCGACGAGCACCACCATGACCAGCAGGCCGTACGTGCCGACCAGGCCGGTCAGTCGCCCGACGGCGTTGGCCCAGCCGCCCGCCGTGCCCAGCGACGCGGAGTCCTCGTGGACGACGCCGAGCACCACGACCAGTGCCAGGCCGACCCCGAGCACGTGGCCGGCGAGGCGGGCGCGGTTGTGCGGCGGGCGCCATCCACGGCGAGCGTCGTCCGGCGGGGGGCCTCCCGCCCGTCCCCGTGGCAGCGTTGTGGGGACGATCGACATCGTTCCAGTATAGGCCGCGTCTTCGACGGTATTTCCGGGGCGCACGGCGAGGGGTGCCGGGGATGATCGACACCACCACACGACCGCGCCCGCACGAGGTCGACGAGCTGCTGGACCTGCTCGTGCCGAGCCTGCGCGCCGCGCTCGGTGCCCGCGCGCTCGGCGGGTGGCTCTGGGGCTCGGCGGTGCTGGGCGGCTACCGCCCCGGGCGCAGCGACGTCGACGTGCTGGTCGTCCTCGAGGAGGAGCCGGATGCCGCGCTGCTCGCTGAGGTGGCGCCCGCCCACGCCGCGCTCGTTCGCAACCGTCCCGACTGGGAGGACCGGCTCGAAGTGGCGTATGCGGGGCGCGCCGGCCTGGCGAGCTTCCGCGAGCACCCGCACCCGATCGTGCGGGTCAGCCCGGGCGAGCCGCTCAACCTGCGCGAGGCGGACTCGGCGTGGCTGGTCGACTGGTACCAGGTGCGCCACCACGGCGAGCAGCTGTTCGGGGAGCCGGGGCTCGCGCTGCTGCCCGACGTCACCGCCGAGGAGCTGCGCGGCGAGGCCGTGCGCCAGGTGCAAGGGTGGGCGCACCGCGTCCCCACCACGGCGAGCCACGAGTACCTCAGCTACATCGTGCTGGCCGTCGCGCGCGGGCTGCACGCGGTCGAGACCGGCACCCAGTGCTCCAAGCAGGACGCGGGCACGTGGCTCGGCGCCGCGCACCCGCAGTGGGCACAGCTGGCGGGGGAGGCCGTGCGCGTGCACGACCCGGCGGGCGGCGACCCGGCCCCGCTCCTCACGCCCGACGACGTCGACCGGTTCGTGCAGTGGGCCACGGCGCACTCCGGCGGGCACGGCTGACCGCGTGGAGGGAGCCTCACACCGCGTCGCGAGCTTCGGCTACGACGGCGAGCTCGTGGAGTTCGCCGAGCTCGGCGACGCTGCCGCGGCGCGACGCGTCGGGCGCAAGGCGAGCAAGCTGCCGGGCGTCGCCTACGCCACCGTCACCGACGGCGCGACGATGCTCGTCTACGCCCGGGGCAAGAACCGGCTGCGACTCCTGGCGCCGGGCTCGCGCCGGCCGGCGACGACCGGTGAGTTGCTGCGACTGCCCGCGGGCGAGGGGAGCGAGGCGGTCGAGCTGCCGCTCGCCGACGCACTGCGATCGCGCCAGCAGCTCCTGCTCGAACGGCGCACCTCCGGTACCCTCCCCGACCGCGACGCCGCCCTGCTCACCCGCCTCGAGGCGGCGCTGCGCGCGCGGGGCACCAACGACGAGGGACACCGACCATGACGAGCTCATCCACGCCCGTGTCGGGGCGCGCTGGCGCCCCCGAGGCGGCGACCCAGGTCGACCGCGACGCCGCGCACCTGCGCGGCAAGCGCCGGGGCGTGGTCCGCGGCCTGCGGACCGAGCTCGGGCTGCTGATCCTCGCGGGGTGCGTGCTCGTCGCCCTCGAGCTGGGCCTGAGCGTCGCGGCGGAGGGCACGCGAGCCGTGGTGGCCCTGGTGCTCGCCGTCGCCAGCGTGCCCCTGCTGGTGTCGGTTGGGCTGTGGCTCGACCGCTTCGAGCCGGAGCCGGCGTGGCTGCTGGCCCGCACCTTCCTGTGGGGCGCCGGCGTGGCGGTCTTCGTGGCCGGCATCCTCAACGAGCTCGCGTCCGCGGTGCTCGGGTGGGACCTCACCACGGTGGCGGCGGCGCCGTTCGTGGAGGAGGCGCTCAAGGGCCTCGCCATCCTGTGGATCCTGCGCCGCCGCAGCTCCGACATGACCGGCGTGCTCGACGGCATCGTGTACGCGCTGTTCGTCGGCATCGGGTTCGCGGTCGTGGAGAACGTCCAGTACTACGACGAGGCGATCACGAAGCACGGCGTCGGCGGGCTCATCGGCGTGTGGGTCCTGCGCGGCCTGGCGACCCCGTTCCTGCACCCGTTCTTCACCATGTTCACCGGCATCGGCGTGGCGCTCGCCGCGCGACCCGGGATGGGGGCGATCCGCCGCACCCTGCTGATCGGCACGGGCTACGGCATCGCCGTGGTGCTGCACGCCACGTGGAACTCGGGCATCGGCATCTTCCTGTTCCCGGTGATCTACGCCCCGGCGTTCATCCTCACCTTCGTGCTCGTGCGGCGGGCGCTGCGACGCCAGCGCGACATGCTCCGCCGGCACCTGGAGCCCGAGGTCGTCGCCGGCACGCTCGGGCAGGCCGACCTCGACGCGGCGCTCAACCCGACCCGCCGCCTGCGCCGCACGGGTGCATCGCTGGCGCACGAGGTCGACCGGGAGCAGGCGCTGCGCTCGTTCGCCTACCTGTTCGCACGCCACCGCGAGGAGGGCGCCCGGCTGGCGGCGCGCGGGAAGGCGCTGCCGGAGACGTGGGCCGCGCGCGACGCGGAGCTGCGCACGCGGCTTCGCGGGCTGGCCGCCGCCGCGTAGGGAGGCCTCAGCCCCCGGCGCAGACGTCCTGCACGGTGCCCACGACGACGCTCGGGTCGCCGCCCTTGCGGACGAAGTGGTCGGCGCCGAGCCGCAACGCCTTTGCGCGCGTCTCCTCCGACCCGTGCGCGGAGTACATGACGATGCTCGTCTCGGGCGAGACCTTGGCGATCTCGGGAATGGCGTCGAATCCGTCCATCACCGGCATCGACAGGTCCAGCACGACCACGTCGGGGCGGTGCTCCGCCACGAGCTGCACCGCCTCGGCGCCGTTGGCGGCCTCGCCGATCACGTCCAGCTCCGTCTCGATGCTGAACAGCGTGCGCAGGATCATGCGGATCTCTGGCGTGTCGTCGCACAGGAGCACGCGACATGTGGTCTGGTCGGTCATCGGAATGCTCCGCGAAACTGGTCAGAAATGGCGAATCCCTGCCCAGCATAGCCGCGATCGTGCGTTCGGCCCACCGCACGCGGTAGATCCGTATCCTCGCGGGAACGTACATGGTGGCAGGAGGGCACGAACGTGGCAGCAGGAACGGTCCCGGACGAACGCACGGAGCACGAGCGCGTGCTGCTGAAGCTGTACGTCGCCGGGCACACGGAGCGGAGCCGTCGCGCGCGGCGCGACCTCGAGGCGATCTGCCGCGCCCACGACCTCAACTTCGACATCGAGGTGATCGACATCGTCGAGCACCCCGAGCTGGCCGAGCACGAGCGCATCCTTGCCACGCCGGTCGTCGTCCGCGAGCTGCCACCGCCGATGCGCCGGATCATCGGCGACCTCACCGACATCGAGCGCGTGCTCGTCGGGCTCGAGCTGCACGACGGCGGAAGCGGCGAGTGAACGCGGGCCTGCGCGACGACACGGCTCCCGCCACCGACGGGCGAGTGACCAAGCTCCCCACCCACGTCTCGGGCCTCGACCTGATCGGCGGGGGCGGCATCCCCCGTGGGCGCACCACGCTCGTGGCCGGCACGGCCGGCGCCGGCAAGTCGGTGCTGTCCGCGCAGTTCCTCGTGGAGGGCATCCGCCAGGCGGGCGAGCACGCCGTGCTCGTCACCTTCGAGGAGCGGCCGGAGG
>JAOPYS010000179.1 GCA_025964465.1 Thermoleophilia bacterium | reverse complement strand
GTTCCGTCATCGGGTAGCGCGTCGCTACCGACCGCGACCGGTCGGCCCGGTAGCATTTCAGGACCGTGCGCCGACTCCTCGACATCCTGCCCGATGAACTGCGCACGCAGGCGCTCACGCACCCTGCGTTCGCGCAGCGTCGCGAGGGCTCGTTCGAGCGGCTCGAGTACCTGGGCGACAGCGTCCTGGAGCTCGTCGTCACCGAGGCGCTGTTCGCGCGCCATCCGGACCTCGACGAGGGCGAGTTGTCGAAGGTGCGCGCCGCGACGGTGAGCCGCGAGGCCTGCGCGCACGTGGCGCGCGAGTCGAGCCTCGCCGACGAGATGGTGGCCGAGGCAGCGCTGCGTGGGGAGGCCTTTCGGTCGACCGCCGAGCGCCTCGCCGAGCAGCGCAACGCGCAGGCCGCGCTGGTGGAAAGCGTGGTGGGTGCAGCCTTTCTGGCCCACGGCTACGCGGCCGTGGCGCCCCTCGTGTTGGCCGTCTTCGAGGATCGCATCGCCCACGCGCTCGACAACCGCGTCGACGCGCGCAGCCGCCTGCAAGAATTGGCGTCCCGCGAGGGTGCCGACGTGGCGTTCGACGAGCTGGGCGAGGATGGGCCTCCCCACGACCGTCGGTTCACGATGGAAGCGCGGGTGACGGTGGTCCGCACCACGGACGGATCGGCCACCGGTGAAGGTCTGGGACCGCTCGTTGCCACGGGCAGCGGGCGCAGCAAGCAGGAAGCGCAGCAGGCGGCAGCAGCCGCCGTGCTCGCGCTCATGGATGGGGAGTAGGGGCACGGATGCATCTCAAGCGCATGGCCATGAAGGGCTTCAAGTCGTTCGCCGACCGGGTCGAGATGACGTTCGAGCCGGGGGTGGCGGTCGTCGTCGGCCCCAACGGCTCCGGCAAGAGCAACATCGTCGACGCGATCATGTGGCTCATGAGCAGCGCGCCGCCGAGCGGCATGCGCGCGGAGACCGGCCAGGACGTGCTGTACCTCGGGTCGCCGGCGCGCCCCGCCGCGCAGTTCTGCGAGGTCGAGGCGGTGTTCGACAACACCGACGGCTCCGTCCAGATCCCCTACGGTGAGGTCTCGATCAAGCGGCGCCTCGAGCGCGGTGGCGACTCCACCTACTCGATCAACGGCAACGTGGTGCGCCGCCTCGACGTGCTGGAGCTGCTGGCCGACACGGGCATCGGCAAGGACATGCACTCGATCATCGGGCAGGGCAAGATCGACCGCCTGCTCGCCGCCAAGCCGCAGGACCGTCGCAGCGCGATCGAGGAGGCCGCGGGCCTCGGCAAGTACAAGCGCCGCCGCAAGCGCGCGCAGCAGAAGCTCGACCGCGTGAAGCTCGACGTCGCCCGCGTGCGCGACATCGAGAAGGAGATGGAGTCGCGCCTGCGGCCGCTCAAGGCACAGGCCAACGCCGCCAACAAGTACTCCACCGTGCTCGCCGAGCGCTGGACCCTCCAGCTGCTGCTGCACAAGGACGACGTGCGCCGCGCGGGCGTCGAGCTGCTGGCTGCGACGGAGCGCCGCGACGCCACGAAGGCGCGCGTCTTCGCCGCCGAGAAGGCCGCGACCGACCTGCGCGCCGAGCGCGACCAGGCGGACGCCCGGCTGAAGGAGGCGATGCAGCAGGCGGAGGAGGCTCGCACGCTGCTGCAGCGCATCGGCTCGGTGAAGGAGCGGCTGCGCATCCGCCAGCAGGCGTTCGTCGACCGCGCGTCGGCGATGCGGCGCGGCGCGGCTGCCGGGCGTGCCCGGGCCGAGCACGCGGCACGCGAGCACGAGCGCAGCGAGCGCGAGCTGGCGACGGTGACGGCGCGGCTCGCCGAGGTGACGGTGCGCGTCGCCGACCTGTCGAAGCAGCGTGACCAGCTGCAGGGTCAGATCAAGGGCCTCGAGCAGCTCTTCACGGACGAGCGCCAGAGCGGGCGCGACCTCGCGCAGCTCGAGGGGCGCGTGGCGGTGCTGCGCGAGCGGCGCGAGAACCTCGACACGCGCACGGCGCGCGTGGCGAGCGAGCTGGGCACGTTGCGCACCCAGCGCCGCGAGCTGGAGGAGCGCCAGGCCAAGCTGGCCGACGCCCGCAAGGTCGCCGAGCAGTCGGTGGCCGACGCGCTCGCCGCCAAGACGGCGGCCGAGGCCGCACAGGCGCAGGCGCAGTCGGCGCTGGACGCCGCGCGCACGTCGGCCGATGCCGCGCGCGCAGATGCAGCACGCGTCGAGGAGCGCCAGGCCATGGCCGTGGCGCGCATCGAGCTGCTCGACGAGCGGCTCACGGCGGTCGAGGCCGCGGAGGGCGACGACCACGGATTCACCCGCCTGGCCGACGCCTTCGACGTGCGACCCGGGTACGAGCGCGCGCTCGCCGCGGCGCTCAGCGACGACGCCGAGGCGCTCGTCGTCCCCGACCGCGCTGCGCTCGTCGCCTTCGCCGACCGCGTGGCTGGTCGCACCGTGCGCGCGTTCGTGCCGACCGGGTCGGGCGCCGCCGGTGCCCAGGCCGGCGCAGGCAGCGAGCTGCCGGGCGAGGCGCTCGCCGAGCTGGCCACGCTGCACGCGGGCCAGCCCGAGACGCTCGCCGCACGCCTCGCCGGCGTGCGCGTCGTCGAGGACCTCGAGGCCGCGACCCGCGCGCTCGGGTCGGGCTCGGCAGGCGCCCAGCTGCTCGTCACCCGCGAGGGCGTGGCGTTCGACCTCGCCGGCCTGCGCATCTGGAGCGCCGGTGACAGCGTCGTGGCCGAGGGCTGGGAGCTGCGCAACCAGCGCGACGCCGCGGCCGCCGAGCTGGAGGGCGTCCGCCGCGAGCTGGCCGAGCGCCACGGCGTGCGCGAGACGGCGCAGTCCGCCGTCGCCGCGGCCGAGGCGACCCTCGCCCAGGCGCGTGAGGGGCTGGCCAAGGCCGGCGGTGCTTGGCATGAGGCGCAGTCGGTGCTGTCGCGCGAGGGTGCCCAGGCATCCGGCGCCGAGCGGGAGCTGGCCGACACCACCCGCCGGCTCGAGCGCGTGACGACGGAGGAGGGCGAGGCCCGCACCGCGCTCGAGGCGTGGACGCGCGAGCACGGCGAGCTCGAGGCCTCGGTCAAGGAGGCGCGCGAGCGCCACGCATCGCTCGCCGAGCGCGTGGCCAGCGCCCGCGACGAGGAGCGCATCGCCCGTGAGGCGGCTGCCGCCCGCAGCGCGGAGCTCGCCGGTCTCACCAGTGAGCAGGGCGCGCTCGAGCGCGATTCGCGCCGCCTGCGCGGCGCCATCGAGCAGCACGCGCGCGACGCGGCGATCGGTGCCCGCCAGGAGCGGCGCCTCGAGGCGCTCGAATCGCTCGCCAACCGCGCATCCGCCAGCGTCCAGACCGTGGTCGAGGCGCTCCAGCCCGACGAGGCACTCGTCGAGCGCGCCCGCGCCGGTGAGGTGCAGCTCGCACGCATCGACAAGCTGCGCCGCGAGATCTCCGAGCGCGAGCAGGTCGTGCTCGCCGACGTGGCCGCCGCCCGCCAGGAGCACACCACGTCCGAGGTGCACGTCGCCCAGGCGATCGAGCGCCGCGACGTCGCCGCTCGACACGTCGAGGAGACCGTCAAGTCCTACGGTGAGCAC
>JAOPYS010000162.1 GCA_025964465.1 Thermoleophilia bacterium | reverse complement strand
CCACCAAGGGCCGAACCGGTTCCGTGGCGGGGCGCTCCGGCGCGAGCTCGGGCGCCGGCATCGGCATCGATCGCGACGCGCTGCTCCGCAAGCTGGTGAAGCTGACCAGCAGCCGCGAGGACGCCGTCGCGCTCGACGCGACCAAGACGCTGCTGACCCTCGTGAAGTGACGCGAGCGGACAGGTGAGTGACATGCGGGGCCTCGTCCGGGATCGGACGGGGCCCCGTCTGCGTCGCGGGTCAGCCCCCGACGATGCCCTGGCTCGCGAGGAAGTCGTGCGCCACGTCGGCGGGGTCGCGCTTGCGCTCGTCGACCTCGGCGTTGAGGCGGCGCATCGTCTTCGCGTCGAGCATGGAGCTGACGTTGTCGAGCGTGGTCTCGAGATCCGCGCCAGCTGCCTTCGCCGTGGCGCCCGCCACGATCGGAGTGACCTGGTACGGCGGCCATGCGGCGCGGTCGTCGCGCAGCACGACGAGGTGCCTGGATGCGATTTGCCCGTCCGTCTCGAAGCCGTAGACCGCGTCGATCTTGCCGTCGAGCAGCGACTTGTACTTGATGCCGTTCTCGTAGCTCTTGACGCTCCCGAAGTGCATCCCGTACACCCGCTTGAGCAGCGGGATGCCATCTTCGCGCGTGTCGAATCCAGGGATGGCGCCGAACCGCAGCCGCGGTGACACCTTCGCGAGGTCCGAGAGCGTCTCCAGGTGGTAGCGGTCCGCCACGGCCTTCGTCACGACGATGGCGTTGCCGTTGGAGAACGGCGTGGCCGCCATGACGACGCGCCCCCGCTTGCGATAGCCGTCGTGCACGCCCTTCCAGATCGTCGGTGCGTCGAGGCCGGGCTTGACCGTGCGCTTGAGCACGGCGGTCCAGGCGGTGCCGGTGTATTCGGGGTAGACGTCGATCTGCCCCCGGCCCAGCGCGCCGTCCGCGACCGCCGTCGCACCCAGGCCGAGCTTGCGCTTCACGGGGTAGCCACGCGCCTCGAGCGCCTGCGCGTAGAGCTCGCCGAGGATGTACTGCTCCGTGAAGTCCTTGGAGCCGACGACGAGCTCGGGGCGCGGGCCCCGCTTCGTCATCCCGTGCTTCGCGAGGAACTCCTTCGCGACGTCCGCGGGTTCGCGACCGTCCTGGTCGACCGCGGCGTTGAGTGCGCGCATGGTCTTCGCGTCGAGCAGGCGCGACACGCCGTTGACCGTGGCGGAGAACGCCGGACCGGCGTGCTCGGCGAACCGGGCCGAGACGATCGGGGCGGCGTGGTACGGCGGCCAGGCGGCCTTGTCGTCGCGCAGCACCACGAGCCCGTCGCGCGCGATCTGCCCGTCCGTCTCGAAGCCGTAGACCGCGTCCACCTTGCGGTCGAGCAGGGACTTGTACTTGATGCCGTTCTCGTACGTGCGCACCTCGCGGAAGCGGATGCCGTAGACCTTGCGCAGCAGGCCGAGCCCGTCCGCGCGGCTGTCGAACCCGGGGATGGAACCGAAGCGCAGCTTCGACGACGCGCGGCCGAGGTCCGACAGCGTCTCGAGGTGGTAGCGCTTCGCGGTGGCCTTCGTCACCGCGATCGCGTTGCCGTTGGAGAACGGCGTGGACTCGAGCACGCGCATGCCGCGGTGCGCGTAGCCGTCGCGCACCTCGCGCTCGACCGTGCCGTTGAGCACGGCCATGGGGTCGTTGCCCGCGGGGCCGCCACCGCCGGCGGGACCCACCGCCGGGATGCCCCTGCCGAGCACCGCCACGAGCGCGGTGCCCGTGTACTCGGGGTACAGGTCGATCTCGCCGCGCTTGACCGCAGCGTCCGCCACCGCCGTGGCCCCGAGGTTGAGCCGGCGTTCTACGGGCGTGCCCTGCGCCTCGAGCGCCTGGGCGTAGAGCTCGGCCAGCACGATGCTCTCGGTGAAGTTCTTGGATCCGATCGTGACGGGCGGCAGCGGGCCACCCGCGCCGGCCCCCGCCACGCCGATGCCGGCGATCATGCCGTTGGCCATCGAGCCGGCGCCGACGAGCACGGCACACCCGACCGTGGCGGTGATCCCGATCGCCCGCCACCGCCGTGCGGAGACGCCGCCGCCCGCGGTGTACTCGAGCGCCTGCGCGACGGGCGTGCTGCGCAGCAGGCGGATGCCGAGCGGCAGCCCGCGCGACTCCAGCACGGAGAAGGCGACCTCGGTGGCGGCGGCGAGCAGCGCGACGAGCAGCGCGCCCGCGAACAGCAGGTCGTAGCGCAGGTTGGTGAGCCCGGCCATGATCAGCTCGCCCAGCCCGCCGCCGCCGATGAGTGAGGCCAGGGTCGCGCTGGCCACGACCTGCACGGCGCTCGTGCGGATGCCGGCGATCACGACGGGGGAGGCGACGGGCAGCTCCGCCTGGACGAGGCGCTGCATCGACGTGAGGCCCATGCCGGCAGCGGCGTCGCGCACGTCGGCATCGACCTCGCGGATGCCGGTGTAGGTCGCCAGCAGGATCGGCGGCACGCCGAGTGCCACGAGTGCGATCACGGCTGGGGTGAACCCCGTGCCGACGAAGGGGTAGACGAGGGCGAGCAGCGCGAGCGACGGCACGGTGCGACCGAGGTTGGCGACGCTCGTGACGGCGAAGGCCCAGCGCTCGCGGCGGGTCAGCCACGCGCCGAGCGGCAGGCCGATGGCGATCGACAGCAGCAGTGCGACGAGGCTCAGCGTGAGGTGGCGCTGCAGCTGCGGCATCCACGTCGCGGACTCGTGTGTCAGCACGTGCAGGGTCTGGGCGAGCGTGCCCATCAGTGGCCGCCCGCCGCTGCCGCCGCCGGCGCTGCGCCACGCGGTGCGTTCGCCCAGGGCCGTGCCATTCGCTCGAGGCGCACGAGGCCGTAGTCGGCTGCGAGCGCGAGGGCGGTCACCAGCAGCGCGCCGACGACGACGCGTTCGGTCTGGTCGCGCTGGATGCCCTGGAGGATCAGCTCGCCGAGGCCGCCGGCGTCGATCACTGCGCCGATGGTTGCGATGCCGATCACGGTGACCGCCGCCATGCGCACCCCGGCCAGGAACACCGGCAGGGCGAGCGGCAGGTCGACGGTGGTGAGGATGGTCCAGCGGTCGATGCCCATGCCGACGGCGGCGTCGCGCACGTCCTCGGGCACCGAATCGAGGCCGCCCACCACGGCGCGCACGAGCATCAGCTGGGCGTACAGCACGAGGCCGATCACCGTCGGCACCATCCCGAGGCCGACGAGCGGCACGAGGATGGAGAACAGCGCGAGGCTCGGCACGGTGTACATCACGCCGGCGATCGCCGTCACCACGCCGATGCGGCGCGAGCGACCGTGCATCCACACGCCGAGCGGCACGGCGAGCACGATCGCGATGCCGAGCGACACCGCGCTCAGCAGCACGTGCTCGAGCAGCAGGCGCACGAGCTCGAGCTTGTTGTCGAGGACGAAGCTCACGCCGAGGCGATCCCTCGGAACACCCCGTGGTGGGTCGGCTGCGACCCGATGGCGGGGGTCGAGGGCGTGCCGTGCCAGGCGATGCCGGCGGCCGCGTGCTCATCGGGCCCGGTCTGCAGCGGGCGGTCGAGCCACCCGTGCAGCAGGGCGGTCGTCACGACCGCCAGCGGCCGGCCGCCCGCGTCGACCACGGGCGCGAACTGCTCGCCCGTGGCGATGAGGTCACCCAAGGCGGTGCGCAGCGTCGCGTCGATCGCCACCGTCGCCCGCACGGCCGACCCGTTCGCCCACTGCACCGCCACGCCGTTCGCGTCGACGAGCAGCCCGAAGCCCTGTGCGTGTGCCACGTCGAGCGGGATGAGCGGCAGCTCGTGCACCTTCGCGAGCGCGAGGCGACGGAGCGTGGAGTCGCCACCCACGAACCGGCGGACGAAGTCGTTGGCGGGCGCAGCCAGCAGGTGCTCGGGTGTCGCCAGCTGGGCGAGCACGCCGCCCTCCTGCAGCACGGCGACCTTGTCGCCCATGCGCATCGCCTCGTCGAGGTCGTGCGTCACGATGATGATCGTCTTGGAGATGTCGCGCTGCATCTTCAGGAACTCGTCTTGGATCTGCTCGCGCACGAGCGGGTCGATCGCCCCGAACGGCTCGTCCATGAGCATCACGGGCGGGTTGGCGGCGAGCGCGCGTGCCACCCCGACGCGCTGGCGCTGGCCCCCGGAGAGCTGCGAGGGGAACCGGGCGCCGAAGGCGCTGGGGTCCAGCCCCACGAGGTCGAGCAGCTCCGCGGACCGGGCGCGGATGCGGCCCTCGTCCCAGCCGAGCAGGCGCGGTACCGTGCCGACGTTGTCCAGCACCGTCCGGTGGGGGAAGAGGCCGACCTGCTGGATGACGTAGCCGATCGAGCGCCGCAGCGTCTCCACCTCGATGGAGCGCGTGTCGACCCCGTCGATGCGGATGGTGCCGCTCGTCGGCTCGATGAGCCGGTTGACCATGCGCATCGCGGTGGTCTTGCCGCTGCCGGAGGGGCCGACGAGGGCGCAGATCTCGCCCGCCTCGACCCGCATCGTCAGGCGGTCGACGCTCGGCGCCGAGGCGCCCGGATACACCTTGGTGACACCGTCGAATTCGATGACTCCACGAGCTTCGTCCACGCGTCCCACGACCTTCGTCCCAACGATCGTCCATGGCACGCCTCCGACCCCGGCTGGAGTATCGGGCGTGCAACGGATGTCCACCGGGCTATCGGGGAGGGGTCACGGCGCGGTTCACCGGATGTCGTGAAGCGTTACTTCGACGTCTTCGGCGTGGGCGTCTTCGCAGCGGGCGTGGCCTTGGCCTTGGCGGCCTTCGCGGCCTTGGCCTTGGCGTCGGCGGCGAGCTTCTTCGCGGCTTCCGGCGTCGGACCGATCTGGCCGTCGGCGAGGAAGCGCGGGAGGAACTCGTGGCCGATCGTCTTGTTGGCGACCGCGTCCGTGGATTCGGGGTCGGCCTGCTTCAGGTCGTCGGCGGTGGCCTTCCCCGCGTCGGGGGCGACCTTGCGGCACGACACGGCCACGGCCTCGCCATCGCTGTCGTAGGAGACGGTCGCCTCGTAGGGGTAGACGTCGTCGAGGCCGACCCAGTCGGAGGGGAGCGACTGCTTGCCGATCCCGGGGCGCCCCTCGTGGACGCGCCGGACGGCGTACGTCGTCCACAGCGGGTTCTGGCCCTGCGGGGCAGCCCGCACGGTGAGTGCGGGTGCGTCCTGGAGGCCGAAGCACTCCTGCTCCACCTGGGCGGTGGCGTCCTGCGCCAGGTCGGGCGCGTCGCGCACGAGCAGGTCGGTGGCGACGAGCGCGGCAGCGAGCACGGTGCCGGGAGCGATCAGCAGGGTCAGCACGGCAGCGGCCGCAATGCCGTAGCGCACGCGCCCGGAAGCCGGGCGGCGGCGTGCGGCGAAGCGATACATCCAGCGCGCGAGGGCCCACGCGAGGACGGCGGCGACGACGAGCACCGCGATCGAGAGTGGCGTGCCCAGCCACCCGCGCGCACCGATCGACTGGCACGACGCCCCGTTGGGGCAGTCGGGGCCGATCGCGACCTCGGCGACGAAGAGGCCCACGGGCACCAGCAGGGCCTGCACGCCCCACGCGTCGGCGTCCGCGCCGCTGCGCGCGACCCGGCCGACGGCCGGGGCGACGGCGACGACGCCGATCGCCGCGTAGAGCCACAACGAATCGGGGTAGCCCACGGTGTCCCAGCGATCGAGCAAGCGTCCGACGACGGCGACGGCGGCCACGCCGAGCCACGCGAAGAGCAGCACCCAGAGGTAGCCGAGCAGCCCGGCCGGGCGCATGCGCACCGCCGGCCCGGTCGGCGCGCTGCGTGCGACGGCGGCGTTCCGCTCGCGGCTGCGCGCGGCCTTGGCCTGTCGCCCCCCGCCCGTACGCAGCTCCGGCTGCTTGCGCGCCCGTGCCTTGTTGCCCTTGTTGCTGCGTGAACTGCGCTGTGCCATATGCGCGCGACCCTACCGGTTGGGCCTCCGGGTGTCGTCCGCGCCCGGCCCCCGCCGTGGCCGCGCGCGGCCCGCAGCGTCCGGGTGACCGGGCGGGGAGGCGGCCCGCGGCGAGGAAGCGACGAT
>JAOPYS010000156.1 GCA_025964465.1 Thermoleophilia bacterium | reverse complement strand
CCGCGCGCAGGAACTCCTCGTCGGTGATCGAGTCCGAGTAGGCGCTGGAGCGCGTCAGGTCGATGCCCTCGGCCTCGGCGAGCTCGATCAGCCGCTTCGCCTTCTCCGGGCCGTGGTTGGCGCGCTCGATCTCCCCTGTGAAGTGCCCGTCGCGGCACTCCATCTTCGACGCGATGGCGCCATCCAGGCCGAGCAGCTCCGCGAGCGGCCCGATGATCTCCTCCGACGTGGCGCTCACCGCGTAGACGCGCTCGCCACGCGCGCGGTGCTGCTCGATGCGCTCGAGCGCCTCGTCGAACACCATGGGACGCACGCGGCGCTCCAGCTCGTCGGCGACGACCGACATGAACTCGTCGCGGCTCCAGCCGCGCATCAGCTCGCGGACGCCGTCGTTGAAGCGGTCCATCTGCGCGTGGTCGGACCCACCTCGCGAGAAGGTCAGTCCGATCAGCAGCGCGCGGGCCAGCTGGCGGGACGTGAGCATCCCGCGCTGGCGCAGCGGGCGGGCCAGGTGCAGCCCGCTCGCACCGGCGAGCAGCGTGCGGTCCACGTCGAAGAACGCGGCCGCGGTGGTCTCGGCGAGGGCGGGTGGTGGGGCTGTCACTGACATGCCCGTCACCATACCCCCGCCGACCGTTCGAGGACCGTCAGAGCAGCGACAAGGGCTTCTTGATGCGGTCCATCGGGGCCGGTGGCGGCGTCGCGAACACGGGGCGCCGCGCCTCCACGGCCTCGGCCAGCGCGGCGAAGCGCGCGGAACTGTCGCCCGTGCCCAGCGTGACCGGCAGGCCGGTGTCGCCGCCCTCGCGGATCGCCGCGTCGAGGGGGATCGTGCCCAGCAGCGGCACCTGCAGGTCGTCGGCCAGCACCTGCCCGCCGCCGGTGCCGAACACCTGCGGTCCACCCTCGGGGTCGGTCATCGTCTCGACCACTCCGAGCACGACCTGGTCGAGCTGCATCGCACCGAGCGCGGCGCGGCGCGCCACGGTCTGCGCGGCGTGCTGCGGCGTCGTCACCACGAGCGCCTCGGCGCGCGGCAGCAGCTGCCCGAGCGAGATC
Organism: Thermoleophilia bacterium; assembly: GCA_025964465.1. Classification (GTDB taxonomy): domain Bacteria; phylum Actinomycetota; class Thermoleophilia; order Gaiellales; family SKUG01; genus JAGQUL01. The sequence continues at coordinate 1,506 of JAOPYS010000156.1, read as the reverse complement.
GCCACGTCGCCGGTGCCCGGCGGCATGTCCACGACGAGCACGTCCAGGTCGCCCCAGTGCACGTCGCCCAGGAACTGCTCGAGCGCGCGGTGCAGCATCGGCCCGCGCCACATCACGGCGGCGTCCTGGTCGAGGAAGAACCCGATCGACATCACCGAGATGCCGTGCGCGACGGGCGGCACGATCATGCCGTCGAGCGTCACGGGGCGGTGGTGCACGCCGAGCATCGTCGGGATGGAGTAGCCGTAGACGTCGGCGTCCATGATGCCGACGCGCTGGCCTCGGTCGCGCAGCGCCACGGCGAGGTTGGCGGTGACGGTGCTCTTGCCGACGCCGCCCTTGCCGGAGGTGACGGCGATGATGCGGCACCCCTCGGGCAGGGCCACGCCGGGCGAGCGGTGGCGACGGTCGCCCTGCAGCTGGCCGCGCAGCGCCTCGCGCTGGGCCTGGTCCATGGCGCCGAACTCCAGCTCGACGTGCTCGACGCCGGGCAGGCGCCCCACGGTGTCCGCGACCTGCGTGCGGAAGCTGTCCTTGAGCGGGCACCCGGGGGTGGTCAGCAGCAGGTGGATGTGGACGGAGCCGCGCTCGTCGCACGTGGCCGAACGGATCATCCCGAGGGTGACCACGTCCTGGCGCAGCTCGGGGTCCTGGACGCGGCGCAGCTCGGCGAGCAGCGCATCGCTATCGGGGCGGAGGGAGGTCATGTGTGGGCGCGTTCCTGTCGGTTGTCCCCAACTGTATCGCGCCATCGCAGCCGCCACGCCGGTGCGTCGACGAGCGCGGCGGCGTGCGCGTCGAACCCGTCCCAGTCGTCGGTGAGCGCGGGGCAGGCGGCGAGCTGCTCGGCGGCGGCCTCGCGGGCCTCCTCGATCGTGGCGGGCGGGCGCGTCACGGCGAAGGTGACGACGTCGGCGGAGAGGCCCAGCACGAGTGCGCCGTAGCGCCCCTCCCACGACGCCAGCACGGCGGTGAGCAGGGCCGGGTCGAGCGCATCGCGGGCTCCGGGCCAGGCGATCCGCTCCAGCACCTGCGCCGGGCGGGTGCAGGCGACGACGCCCAGGTGCGCGGCATCGAGGGCGGCGGAGGCGTGCGCGATCGCGTCGGGGCGGCGGCCGGTGGCGCTGGCCGGTCGACCGGCGGCCGCGTCGGTGGCGAGCAGCGCCACGAGCTCGCGGTGGTAGTCGGGGTCCGTGCTCGGGAGGTCGGGGGTCAGCTCCTCGCTCCAGGCGCGCACCGCGGCAGCGAGGTGTGCGGCGACCGCTCCGACCTCCACCGGCGGCGCGGGGGGGCTCGGCGCGAGCTGGTCGACCCAGCCGTCGCCGGGGGCGGCGTCGTCGAGCAGGACCGGCCACAGGCCCGTGTGCTCGAAGGCGGACGCGAGCGCTCGCCACGCCGCGGGCGAGGCGGGGGTCGGCGCGTCCGCAGCCCAGAGCGCGGCGGCACGCCGGCCACGACGGCGCCCGGGGGGCAGCACCACGTCGGCGAGCGCCGCCGTGCGCTCGG
>JAOPYS010000095.1 GCA_025964465.1 Thermoleophilia bacterium | reverse complement strand
CGCCGGCCGCGGCCGTGCTGCCCGACGGCATCGGCGCGGCGATGTCGATGGGCGCAGCGCCGATCGCGCTCGCTCCGGTGCTGGCCTGGGCGGCGCCCGTGGCACCCCCGCCGTTCGAGGCACCGCCGCCGCAGTCGGGCATCGTGCACCCCGGCATGCCGCAGCCACCGGCGGGCGCCGTGCCACCGCCACCTGCGACGCCCCCACCCGGGAGCGCAGCGATGGCGGCCTTCAACTGGTCGATCGCCTGCGTGAGCGCCGCGAGCGCCGACGCGATGTCGGGCCCGCCACCCGTCGTCGGCCCACCGCCCGGCGTGGGTGGTGCCTGGATCGGCGACTGACCCGGGGCACCACCGCCACTCGTGCCGGCGACGGAGCTCGGCGCGGGCGCACCCGGCGTTGCGACGGTCGGCGCCGGCGCGACCGGCGCCGAGCCCACCGGCGCGACGGACGTCGGCGCAGGCGCCCCTCCGGCCGTGGCGGTCAAGTTGAGCGGAAGCGGTGCGGCGCTGCATGCGGAGATTCCCATGGCACCAACATGCACCGATCCGGCGCAACCCGGATCGGGACAACTACCTAGGTTTGCGCCCTCAGCGCGAGGCGCGGTTGGCCAGCTCCAGCAGCGTGACGGCGATCAGGTCGCCGTAGCCCTCGAGCACCTGCGGGTTGACCTTGTCGAACGTGTCCTTGGGCGAGTGGTACCACGGGTCGTCGTGCTCGAGGTTCTTCACCGCCACGCCGAAGTCCAGCGCCGGCACGCCCGCGGCGTCGAAGGCCGCGTGGTCGCTGCGCGAGTGGCGCTCGTCGTACATCTCGCCCTTGAGGCCCGTGCGCAGCAGCACGCCCTTCACGGCGTCGCCGACCGCGTTGGAGGTGTGCTGGCCGAGCGAGAACCCGATCGTGGTCGCGTTCTGCGACCCGATCATGTCCATGTTGATCATGCCGACCGCGCGGGCCAGGTCCTCGGGGTGCGCCTTGGCGTGGGCCTTGGAGCCCAGCAGCCCCTCCTCCTCGCCGTCGAACCACACGAGCCGCACGTCGTTGCGCGTGTCGATGCCATTGAGCGACTTCGCCAGCTCGATGAGCGTGCCCGAGCCCGTGGCGTTGTCGTTGGCGCCCGGCCCGCGGGGGACCGAATCGAGGTGCGCGCCGGCGATGACGAGCTTGCGGTCCGCGTCGGGCGCCGTGCCGCGGCGCTCGGCGACCACGTTGCGCAGCGTGCCGCCCTGCCAGCCGCCGGCCTGCAGCTCCTCGACGTGGGCCTCCCAGCCCGCTGCCTTGAGCTGCGCCAGCACGTACTCCACGGCGGCGGCGTGCCCGGGGGTCTTCCACACGCGCGGGGCGACGTTGAGCGCCTTCACGTGCTCGAGCGTGTTGCTCGCGCGCATGCGGTCGATGAGCAGTGCCTCGCCCTCGCTCGCGCCGGTCGGCCCGGGCGCAGGCGCGGTCGGTACCTCGGGCGCGGCGGCCGGAGCGGCGACGCGGACGATCGGCATCGCGGCACTGGCCACGCTTGTGGTGACGAGCTGCATGGTGTCCCCCTGCAGGAGGTGTCCCCCGGCCATGCGCGCCTCCCCAGGCACACCGGACCTCCCTGCGCCGACGATCCTACGCGTTCGCCCCGGCGGCGGTGGCGACCTGCCCGGTGCTCGACGGCGCGGCAGCCCCCGCGAGCTGCTCCGGGGAGTACTCGTCGTGCAGCTCGCCCACCGAGTAGGTCGGCGCCTGCGGCCACCCATCGGGCGAATCCTCGAACGTCTCCTGGCGCCCGTACGGCAGCACGTCGACCATGTTGGCCAGCGCCTCCGCACCTCGCCCCTGCGTCGTCCAGGTCCGGTACACCTGCGACCCGTCGCGCAGGAACACGCTGACCGCGAACGACGTCGGCCCGTGCGGCGACGGGTTCACGTCCGCCCCGAACGTCGATCCGTGCTGGGAGTAGAACGGCATCGTCCAGCCCATGCGCTGGCGGTACGCCTCGACCTCGTCGTACGGCGCCTCCGCCACCATCGCGAACGTCGCGTCGCGGGCGTGCAGGTGTTCGAGGTGTTCGGGGACGCTGTCACCGAAGGCGGAGCACCCCGGGCAGGGCCGCGTGTCACCCGGCTGGAGCATGTGGTGGTAGAGCACGAGCTGGCGGCGGCCCTCGAACAGGTCGAGCAGCGTCACCTCGCCGTCGGGCCCGGTGAGCCGCCACTCGCCCTCGATCCGCACCATCGGCAACCGTCGGCGCCTGGCTGCCAGCGCGTCGCCCGCGCGCGTGTGGGCCTTCTCCTCGACGAGCAGCCGCTCGCGTGCGGCCGCCCACTCGGCGGCCTCCACGACGGGGGGCATCGCAGTGTCGGCGTGCGGTCGCGGGGCGGTCTTCAGGGCTTCCACGGGGTGTTCCTCTCCGAGCGTGTCGTCGAAGGTCGCCTACCCGCTGGGACCCCGCCGTACCCGGTAGCGTCCGCGCATGGCGACCGAGGGCAAGCGCACCGTGCTCGTGCACGACACACCGGTGACGGTGCGCCGGCCGTGGCTGGCCGGCACGGCCTGCCTGCTCACCGCCGGCATCGCCGGCGCGGTGCACCACCACCGGATGACGCGCGACCTCGCGCGGTTCGGCCGCGCCCGCGGGGCGATGCCGTTCGCGTTCATCCCGGTCACCCCGGGTGCCTCGACCCTCGCGTGGGTCGCGGGCCTGCTCGGCTGGTTCGGGTTCGTGGCGCTGGTCGCGGCGATCGCCGTGCAGGCGGCCCGCGGCGCGTACGACGCGAGCAGCGAGGACATCACGACCTTCGCCTCCCTGCTGGTGCTGCTCGCCCCCGCGTGGATCGTCGCCGCACGTACCTCGCGGCGGATCACCACGGCCCGGCACCTCGTCGGGGTCCCGGGCTCGTCCCCGTCCCCGATCGTCGCCGCGGTGATCGCCGCACTGCTGCCGCCGCTCGGCTCCTGGCACGCGCAGCGCCAGCTCAACCGCGCGTGGGAGCAGTGGCGGGCGTGAGCGAGCACAACGCCGTCGGCACGCGCGTCGCGCTCCGTCCCCTGTGGGTGGTGTTCGTCCTGTCGTTCATCACGAGCGGCCTGTCCCGGATCTTCCTCGCCTGGCGGCTCAACGCCGACCTCGCCGAGTTCGGCCGCGCCGCGGGTACCCGGCTCGACGACGAGCACGCCATCGTCGCCAACCCCGCCGCCAACGCGGTCGGCGTGGCGCTGCTCGCGTCGGGCGCCCCAGCGCTGCTGATCGGCGTGCTGCTGGCGTCCTCCGACCTGCCGGCCGAGTACGGCACCGAGCCCTCCTCCACCGCCATCGCGTGGTTCATCGCCACGGGCGTGGCCGGCGTCGCCGTCGGCATCGCGTCCTTCGTGCGCACCGCAGCTCGGCTGCGCGCCGCGCGCCGCCTGGCGGGTCTGCCGCCGACCGTCGGCGCGACCGGCCGGTGGTTCCTGCCCGTGCTCGCGGCGGAGCTCGTCGGCGTGCCCGGCACCAGCTTCGCGCTGCAGGCATCGGCCAACGACCTGTGGGCGCGCTACCCGCCGCTGCTCGACGAGGACCTGCACGGCGAGTTCGCGCCGCCCGCCCGGCGCGACGCAGCAGTGGCCGAGCGACCGGGCCTGCACGAGGCGCGCCTCGCCCGCATCGCCGACGAGCTCGAGCAGCCGCGGCTCGTGCCGTGGGTGACGATCGGATTCACGGTGCTGTGCATCGCGGTGTTCGCGTGGCAGCTGTTCGAGCACGGCCCCTTCCCGACGACCGACGACCTCGAGCGCGTGGGCGGCCTGCGCCGGGGGATCGACGGCACGTGGTGGCGGTTCTGGACCGCCAACGTGCTGCACGGCAGCGTCGATCACCTCGCCGGCAACATGTTCGCGTGGGTGCTGGTCGCCGCCATGGCCGAGCGCGTGGTGGGTCACCTGCGCATGGCGGCGCTCGTGGTTGCCGGCGCCGCGGGCTGCAGCGCCGGGGCGCTGTACGCCGACCCCGGGGTCGTCGGCATCGGCGCGTCCGGGGTGGTCTTCGCGGCGTTCGGCCTGGCGGCGATGGTCGACCCGCGCGCGCGGCGCCCCGTCGGCAAGCTCGGCTGGTCGCTCGTCGCCCTCGGGCTCGGGCTGTCGACCTTCGTGCCCGGCGTCTCGTCCGGCGGGCACGTCGGCGGCGTGCTCGCCGGCGTCGCGTTCGGGCTGCTGGTCCGCACCGTCTGGCGCGTTCGCCGCCCCGCGCACGTCGAGCCGGCCGCGGCACTGCG
>JAOPYS010000091.1 GCA_025964465.1 Thermoleophilia bacterium | reverse complement strand
GACCACGGGCGAGACGAAGCGACCGGCGCCCATGGCGCCCTCCGCGGCCGGAGCTGCCTGCGGGGCGGCCGGCGCGGGTGCCGGGGTGTCGGGGACGGAGGGGGTCGCGGCGACGGGAGCCGGCGGGATCTCCTCCGCAAGGGTCTGCTGCGCCTGCTCGATCGGTGCCGGGGCCGCGGGCTCCGAGCCGCCGGCCGTGCCACCGACCTCGATCTGCGCGAGGAGAGCGCCAACGTCGACCGTCTCGCCCTCGGCCGTCACGATCTTGGTGACGACACCGCTGGCCGGGCTCGGCACCTCGGTGTCCACCTTGTCCGTCGAGATCTCGAGGAGCGTCTCGTCCTTCTCGATGGTCTCGCCCTCGGCCTTCAGCCACTGGGAGATCGTGCCCTCCGAGACACTCACGCCCATCTGGGGCATCACGACGTCGACGACGGTTCCGGTGGTCATTTCGGGCATCTCCATGCGAGCTTGGCGGTCGTGCCCGAGCCTACACCGGCCCCGCGCGTCGCGTGCTGGCACCCGGGGGCGTGCAACGACGGGGAGAAGTACCTAGACGCACCGCCTGCACCTCGTCGTACGGTGGTGGCGAGGCCCTCCCGACGCAGGAGCACGCATGGATGTCATCGGGTACCACGGCATGGCCGGGGACGCCGTCTACTTCGCTTCCTCCGGGGAGGTGCGCGCCCTCCGGGCGGCAGGCGAGGACGGGCGGATCACCGACTCCGAGGCGGCGCAGCTGCACCTCACCGGGGACCAGACCGACGCCGCGCGGCGTGCGGCCCGCGCCGGGCTGTTCTTCGGGGAGCGGGGCGTCGACGTCGCCGAGGCCGTCGACATCCTCGCCTTCGAGACCGAGCGTGCGCGCGACTCCGCCAAGTCGCGCAACGGCAGCCTGGCGTTGTTCGGGCGCCTCCTCCTGCACGGGGAGGGCATCTCCCACGCGGAGCAGGAACGCGCCGCGCCGGCGCCCACGGAGCCCGCGCCGGCCGATCCCCCCATCCCGCACGGCCGCTGACAGGCCGCGCTCGCGCGCTGGCTCACACGTCGAGGACGACGATCTCCGGTGGGGCTCCGATGCGCAGCGGCACGGTCGTCGAGCCGAGGCCGGCGGTCGTGTAGACGAAGCGCGGGTGCGGCCCGGCGACTCCTGCGGTGGCGAGCCCCGCGGGGAACGGCCGGCTGCCGCGCGGCAGGTACGGCATGCGGCCCAGCACGCGGATCTGCCCGTGGTGCGTGTGGCCGGCGAGGTGGAGCGCCTGGGTGTGCTGCGTCGCCAGCCACGGCTCGTGCCCGAGCACGACCGCCTGCGCGCCGTCGGGCACGAGCCGGTCGGCGAGGCCGCGACGCGGGCGCCCACCGCGCAGGCTGTCGAGGCCGACGACCCAGACGCCGGGGTGCGCCGCAGGGTCGAGCTCGAACGCCTCGTTGGTCAGCACCCGCACGCCCGCCCCCGCGAGCGCGCGCGTGACGCGCGCGGCGCCCTCGTAGTGGTCGTGGTTGCCGAGCGTCGCCACGACCGGAACGTCCAGCCGCGCCAGCTCGGCCGCCACCGCATCGACCATCGCGACCTCGTGCCCGACGAAGTCACCCGGCATCGCGACGAGGTCGGCGCCCTCGACCGACGCGATCAGGTCGACGATCTCGGCGATCCGCTCGCGCGGCATCGACCGGCGGTCGGCGTGCACGTCCGCGGCGAGCACGATGCGCAGGCCCAGGCCCGACGCCACGGTGACACGCCGCACTTCGATCGGCTGGCGCGCCGCGCGTTCGTGCAGGTGCAGGCGCGCGGACACGGCGCCGAGCGTCGGCGCCACCACGCCATAGAGGCGACCGCCGCGGCTCACGCGCCTCGCCGGGCTAGTACGCGCTCAGCGCGCGCACGGCCTCGACGACGTCGGCGGTCTGCGGCAGCACTTCCTTCTCGAGCACGGGCGAGAACGGGATCGGGCAGTCGGCCGTCGCCACGCGGCGCACCGGCGCGTCGAGCGTCTCGAACAGCTCCTCCGCGATGCGCGCGGAGATCTCGCCGCCGAAGCCGCCGGTCTTGGTGTCCTCGTAGAGCACGATCGCCTTGGAGGTCTTGGTGACGCTCTTCGCGATCGCCTCGAAGTCGAGCGGCGCGATGGTGCGCATGTCGAGCACCTCCACGTCGATGCCCTCGCCGGCGAGCTGCTCGGCAGCCTCCGTCGCGACGTGCACCATGGCGCTCCACGCCACGATCGTCACGTCGGCGCCCTCGCGCGCCACCCGGGCCTTGCCGAACGGCACGGTGTAGACGCCCTCCGGCACCTCGCCCTTGATGCGGCGGTACAGGTGCTTGTGCTCGAAGAACAGCACGGGGTTGGGGTCGCGGATCGCCTCGATCATCATGCCCTTGGCGTCCTCGGGCGTCGCCGGCATGACGAGCTTGAGGCCGGGGCAGCCGGCGAAGTAGCCGTCGTACATCTGCGAGTGGAAGGGACCACCCGAGAAGCCGCCGCCGCAGGGCAGGCGCACGGTCATCGGGATGGGCGTGCCCATGCGGTAGTACTGCTTCGCGGAGACGGTGGTCAGGTGGTCCCACGCGCACGAGACGAAGTCTGCGAACTGCATCTCGGCGACGGGGCGCATGCCGCCGAGCGCGGCGCCGGTGCACGCGCCGACGATGGCGGTCTCCGACAGCGGGGCGTCGATGACGCGCCACTCGCCGAACTCCTTCTGCATGCCGTCGGTCACCTTGAAGGCGCCGCCGTAGACACCCACGTCCTGGCCGATGATGAAGACGCGCTCGTCGCGGCGCATCTCCTCCTTGAGGCCTTCGCTGATCGCCTGCAGGTACGTCATGGTCGCCATGTCACTCACTCCTTCTCGGTGTTGCTCGGTTCGCGCGGTGGACTGACATCGCGTGTCAGTGGTGCGGCGTGTCGAGCTCCTCGGGGCTGGCGTAGACGCCGGTCGTCGCGGTGGACGGGTCCGGCAGGGGGCTCGCCTCCGCCTTGTCGAGCTGCTCCACGAGCAGGCGCTTGACGCCCGAGCGGATCTCCTCGTCCTCGTCCTCGCTCATGCCGGCCTCGAGCAGGAACTTGCGGGTGCGCTCGATCGGGTCCTTGGCGGCCCACGTCTCGAAGTCCTCCTTCGGCACGTAGAACGCGTCGTCGTGGACGGCGTGGCCCTCCATGCGCAGGGTGACGCACTCGACGATGGTCGGGCCCTCGCCGGCGACGGCCTTGTCGCGCGCTTCCTTCACGGCCTCGTACACCTCGAGCGGATCAGTGCCGTCGACGACCACGTTCTGCAGGCCGTAGCCCTTGGCGCGGTCGGAGGGGTGCTCGGTCGCGTAGCCGAGGTTGGACGGCGTGGAGTAGGCCCACTGGTTGTTGTCGATGATGAAGACGATCGGCAGCTTGCGGACGGCCGCGAGGTTGACGCCCTCGTGGAAGTCGCCGCGCGCGGAGGCGCCGTCGCCGCACCACGCGAAGGCGCAGCGGTCGCGCTCGTTCTTGATGCGGTAGCTGAGCGCGAGGCCCACGCCCACCGGCAGCATGGCGGGCAGGTGCGAGACCATGCCGACGATGCCGAGCGAGATGTCGCCGATGTGCACGTTGCCGTCACGGCCGCGCGTCGGGCCGCCGGAGCGGCCCATGTACTGCGCGAACACGCGCCACGGCTCGAGGCCGCGGGTGACGTGCACGCCCATGTCGCGCTGCAGGGGGCAGAGGTGGTCCTGCGGCTTGGTGGCCGAGGCCACGCCGACCGCGGCGCCCTCGTTGCCACGCCCCGTGTAGAACGAGCCGGGGATCTTGCCCTGGCGGAAGAGGATGTGGCCGCGCTCCTCGATGCCGCGCGTCACCAGCATGTTGCGGTACATGGTGACCGCGTCCTCGCGGTCCAGCCCGAGTGCGCGCAGGCGGGTGCGCGGGTCGGTCTCGGCAGAAGCGGCGGTGGCCATGGGGCGTGACTCCTCGAACGCGTGACGGGGGGCCACCGCGCGCCGACCTCGGGGAGAAGCTTCACGTGCGCGCGTGGGCCGCAGGCGAATCTACCGCAGCGCGGCGAGGCGTGCGACGAGCGCACCCGGGTGCCGCCTGCGGGGACGGGGTGGGGCAGGATGGCGGACGGCTGTCGCTCCCGACCTCGAAGGACCTCCCCCATGAATTTCGCCACCATCGCCTCCGTCCCGCACTTCACGATCCGCTGGACGGAGGCGCTCGGGCTGCGCACGCGCCAGCACTCGCTCGACGTGGACCTGCTCGGCGAGAGCGGCTCGACCCCGCTTCGCGGGCACATCACCGCCGACACGCAGGACCTGCTCGGCACGCTGCCGGCCGGCCCGCACTGGTCGTCGACGCGCATCGTGCGCGACGCGGCGGGCGCCGCCCCGATCTCGGCGCTGTGGCAGCAGGTCAAGCGCGACCGCATCGGGACGTGGATCCCCAAGGCCGCCGAGGGCGTCGGTCACCTGGGCCGGGGCGAGATCGAGCTGGTCGTGCAGCGCAGCAACTCGGCCGCGACCGAGACGTTCCGCACCGACCTCAAGCACGCCTCCCAGCCCGTGCTCGACCTGCTCGCCGCCGCGGCGCACGTGCACGCCGACGTGCGCCTGCACGGCTGACGCTCCGCACTGCCGGGCTCGCCCGGCGCCACACGCTCCGCCGAAGAACGCAGGGCCCCGACCGAAGTCGGGGCCCTGCGTCGTGCGAGGGAGGGAGGGTGGTGCGGTGGTGCGTGACGCGCTGGCGGAGGACCGTCAAGACCGGCCGGCGCGTCGGGTGGGAAAACCCGCGGGACTGCGAGGGAGGATGCCCCGCGGGGGTGGGACCTCGGGAGGGAGGGTGGCGCATGTGACCGTCCGGGGCACCCCGAGGGGCGTGACCTCCACCGGCAGGTCAACCTGTGTTCGCTCCCGAGCTGGGGCGCTCAGCGCCAGCGCTTGGCGTCGGGGACGACGCGCCGCTTGAGCTTGAGCTTGGTGCCCGGCTTGATGCTGTCGCCGAGGTCCGGATTGAGCTTCCGGATCTCCGCAGGCGTGGTGTAGAAGCGCTTGGCGAGCATCTCGATCGTGTCGCCGCTGCGCGTGCGGTAGGCGCCGTAGCCGCCACCCGTGCCGGTCGCCGTCGAGCCGGACTTGGCGATGATCCAGCTCTTGTACTTGGGCTTGACCGCCGACTTGGGCGCGGGCGCCGGGGCATCGGAGGCTCCGGGCACGTTGACCGGGTTGCCCGGAGCGGGCGCCGGGGTCTGCGCGGCGGCAGCCTGCTGGGCCGCCATCGCCTCTGCGTACTCGGCGGCAGCCGCCTTCGCCTTCTTCTGCCCGCCGATGAACCCGCCGATCGCACCGATCGCCGCACCGATGAGGGCGGTGATCGCGAACCCGGCGAGGCCGGACTTCGCGGCGAACGGCAGGATCTTGCCGACGAGGGGGACCTTGCTGAGGAACCCGAGCACGCCCGAGCCGATGACCGCGGGCGGCCCCACGGCGGGCATGTGCCCGAAGAACTTGCCGATCGGACCGATCTTGCCGAGCAGCGGGCCGAACTGCTTGAAGCCCAGCGCGACCGATGCTCCGGTCATCGCGCCCTTGAGGACCGACTGCATGATGATCTTGCCGGTGGCGGGCGGCGCACCCTGCACCGCAGCGCCGGCCATGGCGGCGTCGGCAGCGGGGCCCGTGCCAGCAGCGGCTCCAGCTGCAGCGGCCGCGGCCGGG
>JAOPYS010000087.1 GCA_025964465.1 Thermoleophilia bacterium | reverse complement strand
GCGGCTCGTGCTGCGAGCCGGAGCGGAGGATGCCGTCCCCAGTGCGACTGCGGTCGCGATGGTCAGGACGATCGGAGCCACCAGGCGGCGGCGGGTGAAAACGGGCATGTTCCTCCTCGGATACCGACCCCTCCTGCCCTGCCCGTATCGCGACCAAACGGCAGCGTGCGGCGTGGGCCGGGGTGGGCGGTGCGGTCAGGGTCGGGGTGTGTGGATGGTCACGACGAGTTCGCAGTGCGTGGTGCGGTCCTCTGGCCAGCGCAGGACCGTGTCCACTCCCGCGCCGCAGTCGATGGTGTCGCGCGTGGCATCTCGCTGGCCCAGGTCGACGTCCTGCGCGCGCGCGTCGAGCACGAGCCGGTCGGCCCGGATCGTGCCGGTGACGACGGCTGGCCTGGGTGCGGCGCGATCGAGGTGGTCGTCGACGGCGACCGACCACGAGGAGACCCGCATGCGCGTCGTGGCCGTTGGCGCGGGCGCGGTGCACGGCGAGCACAACGTCTTCTGGAACGGGATGGTCGACGTCGATCCGGCTGCGTCGCGCACCTGCGCGAAGACCCCCTTGGTCATGGCGCGCGGCGAGAGCAGGTGGTCGAAGCGCGGGCGATACGGCTGCCACGCCTGCCAGTTGCCGTCCTCGTTGGCGAGGCGCATGGCGGTCACCGCCCGATCGTCGATCGCGTCCATCTGGACGCTCACCAACTGCGTGCGCGTGGTCTTCGGCAGCACAAGCGCTCGGATCCTCGGCGCCCCGTTCGGGGTGGCAGGAGCGGGTGTGGGCGTCGGGGCAGGAGCGGGCGTGGGCGCCGGGGCGGGAGCGGGCGTGGGGGCAGGAGCGGGCGTGGGCGTGGGCGCCGGGGCAGGAGTTGGGGCCGGGTCAGGTGGGGTGCTCGGCGCAGGCGGTGGAGCGGGGGCGGGCGCTGGAGCCGGTGCCGGGTCGGGCAACGGATCCGGCGCGGGCGCAGGCGCGAGGACCATCGTGATGACGGAGAAGACGCGGCTCTCGAGGCCTCCGGCATCCCGGACCTGCACGTAGACGAGGTACGCGCCCGGCGCGCCGTGGACCGTGTAGGTGGCGCGCGTGGTGTAGGGCTGCCACGCATCCCATGCGGTCGGGTCCTGCGCGAGCCGCATCTCGGTGACACCGACGTCGTCGACAGCGTCGATCGTGAGGATCATGTTCGCGGATGCGCCATCGACCTGGATGAGCAACGCTCGGATGTCGGGCGCCGAAGCCGCCGGCTGCGGCACCGGTGCCGGGTCGGGAATCGGCGTGGGCGTGGGCGTGGGCGCAGGCTGCGGCACCGGATCAGGGGTCGGCGGTGGCGGGGTCGGTGCCGGCACGGGAACCGGGTCGGGTGCAGGTGGTGCAGGACTCGGCGTCGGAGCAGGCGCAGGCGCAGGTTCCGGCACGGGCGTCGGCGCAGGCGTCGGCGCGGGGGCCGGCGCAGGTGTCACAGCCGTGGACGCGAGGACGAGTGCGATCAGCTCGTCGCGCCGGCGTGCGAACGTCGCGGGGTCGATCGCCGGCGCGCCGGGCTCGCCGTTGCCGCCGGTCATGCCCATGTGCGCGAACAGCGCGCGGCTGCAGTCGCCCGTGCAGTACGGCCCGCCTGCGATGCGGCGCGCCTCTGCCTCCCGACCCTGCGCCGCCGCGCGCACGAGGTACTCGTAGTCCTCGCGCCCGTCGCGGATCTGCTTGAGCCGCAGCGTCTCCAGCGGGATCTCCGTGCCCGCCGACCCGCCGATGTTCGCCGGCGTGCCCGGATAGAACAGCGTGCCGTCGCCGTTCGCGCCCTCGCCGTACAGGCACCCGGGCGACGCGCAGCTTCCCCACGAGCCGTCGGCGTTGACCGTCCGCACCTGCCCGCTCTGCAGCACGGTCTCGAAGTGGTAGTCGCCCGTCGTGCGGTAGTTGAAGAGCTGCCACGCCATGCCGCGCGCCTCGCTCGGCGGCTCGTCGATCAGGTACCCGGGGTAGCCCACCGTCCCCGCGCCGTCCGAGTAGTCGGTGCCGCACCCGCCGACCATGCACGAGGTGTACATCCAGAGCCGCTGCCCGGGCGCCTCGGACAGGAAGGGCTCGTAATTCTCGCGCTGGTTGCCCGCGAACGGCTGCCCGAACGAGCCGTTGCCGTAGCGCGTGTTGTCCATGCGCGTCACGAGCGGGATCAGCGTGCGGGTGTTGGCCGCGGCAGCGTAGCCCTGGGCGCGCCCGAACTGCAGGTCGTGGATCGAGCCGACCACCGCGACGGGCAGCTCGCCGTTGGCGGGGGCGGTCGCCTTCCACCGGGCGTTCGCGACCTTGTAGTCGAGGAACGGCCCGTTCGCAGCGTCCGCGTCCGAGTGGTCCTCGCACATCGACAGCCAGTTGGCGGCGCTGCGCCCGACCTCGTCGCAGAAAAACGTCACGCGGTCGAGGTAGCCCCCCGCCGCTGCCGCGGCCTTCCAGGCCGGGACCGTATCAGTGTCCCATCGCTCGAGGGTGATGTCAGTCACGTGTGCGCCTGCGAGCTTCGTCGGGCCCGTCCCGTCGAGGTACGGCTGCACCTGCGCCGCGAAGCTCGCCGCGGTCGCTCCGCCGGGTGGCCCGGCGCCGGGCTCGGACAGCGAGATGCGGTTGTCGAGGCCGAGGCGCGTGAAGCGTGCGTGCATCGCCCAGCGATCGCCCGGGCAGGCGCCACCCGCGAACGCCTTGCACATGGACGCGTCGTTGATCGAGAACGCGCCGCGCACCGACGACGTCGAGGGCAGGGTCAGGTCAAGCACCTCGAGGCTGACGGGCAGGTCGATCGCGATGCCGGTGCCGCGCACCTGCAGGGCGCCGACGTACGTCCCGGGCGCCTGGCCCATCGGCACCTGCACGTCGACGTACGCCACGCGGTTCTCGCCCGCCGGCACGGTCATGGGGAAGGCGTTGCGGTCCTCGCCGGGGAAGAAGCGGTCGCGTTCCGGGACGAGCACGTCCGGCATCCGGCAGTCGGTCGCGGTGCAGTTCCCCTGGGCGTCGTGCAGCAGGGGGCTCTCGCGGTCCGAGACGCGCCGCACGGTGTAGTAGCCCTCGCGCGACAACGCGACGTACGCCGCAGGTATCCGTGTCCCATCGGGGCCGAGCAGGTCTGCGGCGAGGGAGACGGACACGTTCTTGAGCGCGGCGCCGCCAGCACCCGTGTCGACCACGACCTGGAACGATTCGAACTCGTTGCGCGACGCGCGCAGGCGGGCGGCAGCAGTGCCGGCTGGATGTTCGCCGGGCCGCACCAGCACCAACGGATCGACCACACGTGCGGTGGGGGCGGGGGCGGCGGCCTGCGCCTCGCCGGACCACGCCAAGGCCAGCAGCACCACGGGGATCGCGAGTCGCTTCACGGGGGGCTGCCTGGCTCGGGGGCTCGCGACCTCCGGGCCGTCAGGCTCCGCGGTCGCGCATACCTCGATCTATCGAGGTTGTCCGGCGACGCGGATCATTCGATTCGTGGCCTGTCAGGCGGCGCTCAGGCGTCGAGCTGGTTGGCGAGCTCGACGAGGTTGCCGTCGGGGTCGCGCACGTAGACGCTTAGCAGTCCGCCGGTCGCGCCGACGCGCTCCACCGGTCCGACCTCGACGGCCACGTCGTGCTCACCGAGCACGCGCAGTACGCCCTCGACCGGCGTGCGGGTGAGCAGGCACACGTCGGCGCTGCCGGGGGTCGCCGCACCTGCGTGCGGATCGACCTCCGCGCCGGCCACGTGCAGGTTGAGCTTCTGGGAGCCGAAGGCGACGGCGACGCGGTCGTCGCCGAACCGCTCCTCGCGCATGCCGAGCACCCCGCAGTAGAAGCGCAGCGTTGCCTCGAGGTCGCGGACGGTGAGCACGAGGTGGTCGATCGCCTCCACGCTGATCGCGGCGCGCAGGGCGATGGGGGCGTCCGAGCTGGGCTCGGTGGCAGCGGTGGTGGTCATCCCCCGCAGGTACCCGCGCGCAGGGGCGCCCGAACGTGGCGTGTCCGGGCGCCGGGTCATGATTGCGCGCATGGTGACCCTCCCCACACCCGCGAACGCCCCGCTGACCAAGCCGGTCCCCGCACCCGCGGAGGACGCGCGGCGTGGCTTCGCCGAGCTGCCGCTGGCCAAGGCGCTGACGGTGGTGGGTGACCGCTGGTCGCTGGCCGTGGTCGCGCAGCTGACGGAGGGCGAGCAGCGCTTCAACGACCTCGCGGATGCGCTGCGACCGATCGCGCGCACCGTGCTGAGCGAGCGCCTGCGCCGGCTGGAGGATGCGGAGATCGTCACCCGCCGCCAGTACTCGGACGCGCCCGTGCGCTGGAACTACCGCCTCACCGTCAGCGGCGCCGAGCTGGCCCGCGTCGCGGGCGTCCTCGCCGACTGGGGCTCGCGCCACCTCGGCGACGGCCTCCCTGCTCTCACGCACGACGAGTGCGGCGGCGGCGTGATGGTCGCCTGGCACTGCTCCGAGTGCGGCCCCGTCACCGCAAAGGCCGTCACCGCCCGCTGATCACCGCCGGCTGGCGCTCAGGCGTCGCGGTCCGACGTGCGCTCCCGGCGCCGGTTCCGTGCGCCGGTGTGGAGCGATGAGCCGAGCAGTACGCCACCGAAACCGAGGGCGAGCAGCAGGCTGAGGCTCAGGCCCGTGAACGGGAGTGAGTGATCCGACGGGTCGTCGGCCCGCGCGGCCACCACCTTCGCCTCGTCGGGGTCGACGGCCTTCACGGGCGGGGTCGTCGTGTCCACAGCGTCGATGGGATCCGCATCCGCTCCGGACGGGCCGCCTGACGCCTCGATCGGATCCGGCTCCACCGTCGGAGCCTGCGGGACCGTCGGAGCGACCGGGACGTCCACGTTCGTCGGTGCGACGGGCGGCACCACCACGGCGGGCGCGACGCACGCTCCGGCGAGCAGTACCAGACCTGCGGGCACCACGGCCTGCGTCCCGGGCAGGTTGACGCAGAGGTCGGTCACGACGGCCGGGGCGTCGGGCGGCGTGAGCGCGCACCCGTTCGCGAGCATGTTCGCTCCGTTGAGCGTCACAGCGGCGTTTCCAACGGCGGCGAAGTGCATCACGCGGGTGAAGTCGCCGAGGTTCTTGCCGGCATAGGTGGCGGTGGTGGCGATCCAGGCGTTGGCGCCCGCGTCGTAGGTGAAGCCGGTGGTGTAGGTGAACGCGGGGATGACGTCGAATGCGTGCCCGCCGTGCCCATCGGCCGTGGGGATGGTCTCGTCGTCGGCGCTCACCAGCGCATAGGTGTCGTCGCCGTTGCTGATCCCTGCGTGGCACACCGTGATCGGCAGGTGCTGCACGACCGGCTGGGCGGGCTTGATCGGGCCACACAGTGCGAGCGTCGGTGCCGTCGGCGTGGTGCTGCCTGCGGGACAATCGACGGGCCCCGGAGCGGCGAGTGCGCATCCGCTCGTGAGCATCGTCGCGCCGTTGAGCGTGAGGGTGACCGTTCCGATGATGGGGAAGTGCACGGCGCGGGTGAAGTCGCCGAGGTTCTTGCCGTCGTAGTGGGCGGTCGTGACGGTCCAGGTGTTGGTGGCGGCGTTGTACGTGGATCCCGTGGCGTACGTGAACGCAGGGATGACGTCGAATGCGTGGCCGTCGTGGCCGGCGTTCTTGGTGATCGAGTCATCGTCGACGCTGACGAGCGTGTAGAAGTCGTCGCCGTTGCCGTTGTCCGCGTGGCACAGCGTGATCGGCAGGTGCTCGATGACGGGCTGGGGTGCAACCGGGACGCACTGTGCGAGCGTCGGCGCCGTCGGCGTGGTGCTACCGGCGGGGCAATTCACGACCACCGGTGCGGGCGGTGTCAGCGTGCAGCCGTTGGTGAGCATGTTGGCGCCGTTGAGTGTCAGGGTGACGTTGCCGAGCTTCGGGAAGTGCACCGTGCGGGTGAAGTCGCCGAGGTTCTTGCCGTCGTAGTGCGCCGTCGTGACGGTCCAGGTGTTGGTGGCTGCGTCGTAGGTGGATCCCGTGGCGTACGTGAACGCGGGGATGACATCGAATGCGTGGCCGTCGTGGCCGGCGTTCTTGGTGATCGAGTCATCGTCGACGCTGACGAGCGTGTAGAAGTCGTCGCCGTTGCCGTTGTCCGCGTGACAGAGCATGATGGGCAGGTGCTGCACGACGGGTTGCGGCGCGACGGGCACGCACTGCGCAAGCGTCGGTGCCGTGGGCGTAGTGCTACCGGCCGGGCAGTTCACGACCACGGGTGCGGGCGGTGTGAGCGTGCA
>JAOPYS010000078.1 GCA_025964465.1 Thermoleophilia bacterium | reverse complement strand
GCCAGCTCGACCACGTCGGGCTCGTAGTCGGCGAGCGCGCGCTCGCGCTCGGCCATCACCTGGACGCCGATCTGCTCGCACGTGGCGACCAGCCCCGACATCTCGGTGTCGGCGTCGGCGACGCCCTTGGCGTACCCCTCGTCGTAGCCGGCCTGCACGGCCTGCGCGCGCTCGGATGCGATCACGTCGCGGGCCTGGGCCAGCATGGTGCGGGCGGTCGCCCGGGCCTCGGCCACGACCTGCCGGGCGATCTCCGCCGGGTCGGGCGGCGGGGGCGTCGCGGCAGCGGCCGTGATGGGGCGGCGGACCCGCTCCATCGTCTCGTAGACCATCGGCTCCACCAGCACGCTCGCGCGGGCCAGGCCGGGCGCGACCAGGGTCGCCTCGCCCGAGGACGGCGGCGCCTGGGGGTCGGGGAACCGCGCCGCGGTGCGCTGCGGTGCGTCGAGCGTCGCGAAGGTGCGGGCCTCGACGGCGGCGCGCTCCTCGGCGCGGGACATCTCGGGGTGGGCCTGGAAGCGTCGCAGGGCGTCGCTCATCTACGACACCAGCTCGTCGTCGCCGCCGCCGCGCGCGATGACGATCTTGCCGGCTTCCTCGAGGCGCCGGACGATGCCCACGATCTTCTGCTGCGCCTCCTCGATCGAGCGGCGACGCTGCGGGCCCATGTACGTCATGTCCTCGCGCATCATCCCGGAGGCGCGCTGCGACATGTTGGCGAAGATCTTCTCCTGCACCTCCTCGCTCGTCCCCTTGAGCGCGAGCGCGACCTCCTTCGCCTCGACCTCCTTGATGAGCTGCTGGATGGAGCGGTCGTCGAGCAGGAGCAGGTCCTCGAAGACGAACATCAGCTTGCGGACCTCCTCCGCCAGCTCCGGGCTCGTCTCGTCGAGCGATTCGAGGATGTGGCGCTCGGTGGTGCGGTCGACGAGGTTGAGCATCTCCACCAGCGACTTGACGCCGCCGGCGGTGGTGAAGTCCTGGTTGAGGATGGATGCGAGCTTGCGCTCCATCACCTGCTCGACCTGGCGGATGACCTCCGGCTGCGTGCGGTCCATCACGGCGATGCGCATGGCGACGTCCGACTGCATCCGCTCGGGCAGGCCGATGAGGATGGCCGAGGCCACCTCGCTCGGCAGGTACGCGAGGATGAGTGCGATCGTCTGCGGGTGCTCGTGCTGGATGAAGTTGGTGATCTGCGCGGGGTCGGTGCGGCGCAGGAACTCGAACGGGGCGACCTGCACGAAGCTGGACAGGCGGCCGATGATCTCCATCGCCTTGGCGTCGCCGAGCGCGCGCTCGAGGACCTCGCGGGCGTAGTCGAGGCCACCCTCGGCGATGTAGTCCTGGGCCATGTGGGAGTGGTAGAACTCCTCGATGACCTCGTCGCGCTCGGTGGACTCGATGCCGTTGAGCCCGGCGATCTCCAGCACGAGCTCGTCCTGCTCGTCCTGGCGCAGGTGCTTGAAGATCTCGGCGGCGCGCTCGGGACCGAGCGAGATGGCGAGCACGGCAGCCTTGCGCTTGCCGGACAGGACCATCGCGCTGGAGCTGCTGCCCCCGCGAGCTGGTGAGTTGGTGCCTGCCATGGTCAGCCTGCCTTCCGCTGCAGGGGATTGGTCGCGTAGCCGGGATCGTCCTGGCCCATCCACCGGCGCAGCTCGTTGGCCACGTCATGGGGCTTGGTGTCCGCGATGCGCTCGACCTTGCGCTGCATGTCGAGGCGGGCGTTGCGCTCGGCGTCGGGCTGGCCGGCGGCGAGGGCCGCCTCGAGCTCGGCGATCGGGATCGGCGTGAAGTCGCCGCTCTCGAGCAGGAGCAGGTCGTCGGCGGGCGAGAGCAGCTCCGCGGTGCGCTGGGTGAGCGTGCGGCGCAGGACGAAGGCGAGGCCGATCAGGCCGAGCCCGAGCAGCACCCACTTCACGTAGCCGGCGATGGCGGAGGCGTTGGAGGCGGCGGCCTTCTTGACGGGCTGGGCGGAGGCGATCGGCGCCTGGTCGAAGCTGAACGAGTCGGCGGAGTTGCCGCCCATCCACGCGGTGACGAGGTTCTTGGCGGCGAGGGCCGCGGCGGGGTCGACGTCGTCGTCGACGACCATGCCGATCTTGTAGTTCTGGATCGCACCCGGCGCCACGTCGATCGCCTCGGCGACCTTGTTGTTGGCGTAGTTGGTGGCCGCGTCCTTCGTGGCGTACTTGCTGTCGGCGGCGGTGCCGGTGGTCGCGGTGGGGTCGGCGGTCACCGTGCGGTTGTCCTGGTCGACGCCGATGTTGGAGCCGGTGCCGGTGACGCCCTGGACCGCCGAGGCGCCCTGCGGGCCGTCGAGGATCTCCTCGTGCGTCTTCTCGCTGTCGACGATCTGCGTGCCGTCGGTGCCGGCCGGCGTGTTCTCGGTGACCTCGCGCTTGATGCGGTCCATGTCGAGCCACACGTTGCTGGTCAGCACGACGTTGCCGTTGCCGACGAGGCCCTCGAGCTTGCCCATGAGGTCGTGCTCGATCTTGGCGTTGAGCTTGGCCTCGGCGTCGAGCTTGGTCATGCCCCCGCCCGCCGCGTCGTCCGAGCCCGGGCCGACCTTGATCGCGCCGGTCTCGTCGGTGACGGTGACGCCGGACGGCTTGAGCCCCGGGACGGAGCCGGCGACGGTGGCCTGGATGCCCTGGTAGGTCGCCTTCGACAGGCCGCTGCCGTCGGTGTCGACCATGACGCTTGCCTTGGCGGGCTGCTCATCGGTGGTGAACAGGTGCTCTTCGGAGGTGGTGATGTCGACCGTCGCCTTGGAGACGCCCTCGATGTTCTCGATGGTGTTGGCGGCGTCGTTCTCGGCACACGTCTCGAGCATGAGCGCGGTCTCGGCGCTGGTCTTGGCCATCATGCCGCCGCCCTTCTCGCTCTGCGCGGCGCACCCGGCGCGGCCGCCCTTGACGGCGATGCCTGCGGGGATGAGCGCGGCGGCGGCCTTGGGCTCGTCGGCCTTGGCCACCTGGATGGCGGTGCCCGCGTCGTTCATCTGGTGCCCGATGCCGGCCTCGTCGAGCGCCGATTCGGCGGCGCCGAACTTGTCGGCGGTGAGGTCGCTGGCCACCGGCACCCACGTGGTGCTCGTGGCGGCGCGGATCACGAGGATCATGATGAGGAGCGTGACGGCGGCCACACCCATGATGGCGAGCTGTGCACGTCGCGGGATCCCCGCCCATGCGCCCTGCAACCTGGTGAGCTGCGTCTGCATCCTCGTCGTCCTCTGAATCCTCCGTGCAGTCCGTCGCAGCTACTCCCGCACAGTCCGTGCGCAGGTCATCTGCCACGCCTGTCGGCAGCACCCCCTGC
Organism: Thermoleophilia bacterium; assembly: GCA_025964465.1. Lineage (GTDB taxonomy): Bacteria > Actinomycetota > Thermoleophilia > Gaiellales > SKUG01 > JAGQUL01. The sequence continues at coordinate 558 of JAOPYS010000078.1, read as the reverse complement.
GTCCTTGACGCGCTCCGATCACATTGTCGATCTGCAAGTGGCGTGTGGAGCCACCGCCGGCCCGCACCCCCGCAACCGACCCGGCTCGTGGTCCATTCGTGGCCAGCGCCTCCGCCGACCCCGGAATCCAGCGTCGTGGTGGGAGTGCGTCACGGAATCGCCGCATACCGGCACTCCTGTGACGCACATCGGTGTGGGCGAACACTGACCGGTGGGGTCCTCGCTCACACGTCCATGAAGCGGAGTTGACCCGCGTGGTCCAGCAGCTCACGAATCCGCTCGACACCGTGCTCCATCCAATCGTCCGGCACGCGGAGCACCTCGAATCCTGCCGCGCGAAGCCGCTCGTCGCGACGCGGATCGTCGACTCGGTTCGCCGGGCGGTCGTGGCCCGGAGCGTCCAGTTCGACGCACATGCGAGCTGCGCGCCAGGAGAAGTCGACGCGAACCGCACCATCGAGGACCGGCACGTCGATGTTCACGTCGGGCTCGGGGAGCCCTGCCGCGAACAGGAGGCGCAGGAACCGGTCCTCCAGCCGGCTGCGAGTCCCGGCACTC